>JBDTZT010000745.1:0-2643 GCA_040005005.1 Actinomycetota bacterium | reverse complement strand
GACTAAACGAATAAGTGAAAACAGAAATTTATGTCCGGTCTTATTTCAAAAATAAGACCGGACATTTTTTATGAAGGCATCAAATTTTGCAGACGTTTCGGTTCTTTGCCGATCCAATCAGGATTTTCAGCCGTGCCGTCAAAAATCGAAGAGGTTTTGAAAGGTTCGAATTCACCGCATTGCGCCGCGTCTTTCGTTTTTGCGAGAATCGCTTCAATATCTTTTTTCGTGACATTCTGAAATGTCCGAACGGCTTCGAAGGCTTGACCCAAAACTTTCAGATTATCAATTCCCGCAATGACGACCGAAACCGGTTGGCTCATCGCGTAGTGGAGACATTCGATCGGCGTCGCAGTTTTCGACTTCAAAATAATTCCGTTCGCAAGCGTTTTCATCGCCAGCACACCCATTCTTCGTTTGTTAAGCGCAGGCACGACCAATTTTGAAAAACTTCGGTAATGTGCGTCCATCACGTTGACCGGCATCTGTGCGGTGTCTATTTTATGTCCGTAAGTTTCGGCGACTTCGAGAAAATGCAGGTGAATTTGCGGGTCTTTGTGTCCGGTAAAGCCGATAAATCTCAGTTTTCCCGCCTTTTTCGCTTCGATCATCGCAAGCTGCGCGCCTTCTTTTTCGTCAAAAATTCGGTGCGGGTCTTCGTAACGCAAAATTTCGTGATGTTGAATCAAATCAATCCGGTCGGTTTTCAAGCGTTTCAAAGATTCGTCAATCTGGCTGGCCGCGAGTTTTTTTGTGCGTCCGTCAATTTTCGTCATCAAAAAAATCTTGTCGCGCTTGCCGTTTTTTAAGGCTTTTCCCAGACGTTTTTCGGAAATGCCATCGTTATAATCCCAGCAATTATCAAAAAACGTGATGCCGCCGTCAATCGCCGCGTCAACAATCCTAAGCGCGGTTTTTTCGCTGACGTATTTCAAACCCAGATGCCAGCCGCCGACACCGATGAGCGAAACTTTTTCGCCCGTTGAACCTAAATCCCGATAAATCATTACATTTTCCTTTCCCTTGTTCGTCATTTGCTACTCCCTTGTAATTAGCTTTTTTTTTAATATTGAGTACCGGTTTACTTTAAAATTGACAAATATTTCTGCCAGACGCCGACATTTCCGGCATATTTTTTTGCCAAAACAGTGACAATTTGCCGGATGTGCGTCAAATCGTGAACAACCCAGGTCGAGAGAAGCTGCTCGAGATTGACTTCGCCCAGTTCGGGATGAGTTCCTTTGAGTGATAATTCTTCATCATTTAAATTCCAAGATTTCAGCGTCGCAAGACTTTTTCGACGCAATTCGGCAAAAGTTTCGAGCAATTCGCTTAAAGTTTTCCCCTTCGATTTTTCAAATTGCGCGAAGCGGTCAAAAGGTTCAAAGGTCGGATTTTTGCCTTGCTTTAAAATAATTTCGGCGCGCGGAATCCAATCGGTTTCCTCGGCGTGAATGTAATGACCAACCACGTCAAACGGACTCCAATCTTCCGGATTGCCAATGTTTTCAGTCCATTCATTTGATAAATTGCCAAGCAAAGACGTTAAAACCGACGGCGTGTTTGAAAGAATTAGGGCGGCTTGTTCCACTTGAAATTTCATAGTTTCGGCAATTATACAATTTATTTGCTAAAATTTAATTTCATAATTGAAGAAACGGGAATCGAATGAAGTTTGAATGAGATGTTAATAAAGCAAAATCGAACGTGATTAAACATAAAATTTCATTTGATGAAGCGCAGACAGTTTTTGATGATGATTTTACCGTAACCATCAATGATGGTGAACACTCGATTGATGAAAAAAGATTTATTACAATCGGATATTCCGCTTCGCGACGTTTATTGTTTGCCATACTTTTGATCACGACAAAATATGAATTATCAGCGCACGGAAGCCGACATAAACGGAAAGAAAAGATTATGAAAACGGATGAAATTGATGAAATGCAGGAAGAATACGATTTTTCCAAAGACAAACGCGGATTGTTTCGCGGTTTAATTAAAGAAAAAACTGCAAATTTACCTAAATCGGAAGGAACAGTCGTTTGCATCAGAACGGAAAACGAAAAAGTTTTGCTTCCGCACAAAATCTACAATGCGATTTTCATTGGAGACGATTTAATTCAGGTGACGGATGAAACCGGCGAAGAAGCAATTTATTCTGAAAAACTTTTTTTGCGAATACATTTACCATCCGAAGACATCGCCACGCTCAATGATTGTGAAAAAATCGCCGCATAAAATAAATGAATTTACCTTTAGTTGTTATCATCGGTCGCCCGAACGTCGGGAAATCCACACTTTTTAATCGCTTGACGGGCAGCCGTAAATCTATCGTCGGCGACGAGCCGGGCATTACCCGTGACCGGATTTACGGCGAGGTCGAATGGAAAGCGCGCAACTTTGAACTCGTTGACACGGGCGGCATCGTGCCGGATGACGAAGCGATTATTCCCGCGAATATCTTCAAACAAGCCGGTTTTGCCATCGAAAAAGCACAGGCGATTATCTGGGTGGTTGATGCTCGCGCCGGGATTACGCCGCTCGATGAGGAAATCGGCGTGTTCCTCAGAAATATCGGCAAACCGGTTTTTATCGCCGCCAACAAAGCCGAAACGCGCAAGGTCGAAGAAGAAGCCG
>JBDTZT010000744.1:0-2644 GCA_040005005.1 Actinomycetota bacterium | reverse complement strand
ACGATACGCTCGCCCAAAACCTGGCCGGCATCGCTTTGCAGCTTGATTCGGTCACGATGGAGTTGGCTGATCCCGATGGAATGCAGGAAAGTCTTGATCAAGCCTGCAATTTGATCAGGTACAGTTTGTCAGAGGCGCGCCGGGCCGTTTCCGACCTGCATTCGGATGAACTGGAAAATCAGGAACTTGTCACGTTTTTGCCGGAAATTGCGAACAAAATGACAATTAATACGCAATTACAGGTAAATATGCAAATTACCGGAACTGTCTGCAAACTTAATCCGGTCGTTGAAAAAAATCTGCTTCGGATATTTCAGGAAGCACTCGCCAATGCAGTTAAACATTCTCAAGCCAGTCATATAAAAATTGAACTGAAATATGGAATTGATAGTTTGATACTACAGTTGCGCGACGACGGGAAAGGGTTTGATACCGAAAGCATTATACCTTTTGAAGTCGGACATTTCGGGTTGATCGGGATGCGTGAGCGGGCTGAAAGAATCGGAGGCCAGTTGACATTGACAAGCAAACCCGGCGAAGGGACCGAGGTGACCGTCGAAATGCCATTTGTCTCATATATCGAGTTACCTCGTAATGTGAGATTGGAACATTGATTATAAAACCATAAGTTTAAGGTAAATTAAAATGAACAAAAATCCATTGATTCGGGTCATGATAGTTGAGGATCATTATGTGGTTCGGGTTGGACTGGCGGCTATCATCAATAAACAATCCGATATGGCAACCGTCGCCGAAGCCGGAAACGGACGCTCGGCGGTTGAACTCTTTGAGCAGCATCAGCCGGATGTTACTCTGATGGATCTCAGAATCCCCGGACTAAACGGGTTGGAAGCGATTACCTTGATTAAAAAGAAATTTCCCCGGGCGCGAATAATCGTTCTCTCCACTTTTGGAGGTGATGAAGACATATTTAACGCAATTCAAGCCGGGGCGCAGGCTTATTTTCTTAAAGATGTCAAAGGAACTGACCTTATTAAAGCAATTCGCGCCGTTCACGCCGGACAACGCGTCTTGCCGCCCGAGATTGCTTCACGTTTGGCTGACCGGATTTACCGATCAAAGTTAAGTCCAAGAGAATTGGAGGTTCTAAAGCTGATCTCCGATGGGAAATCCAATAAGGAGGTCGCTCAAATACTCTCTATCAGTGATGGAACCGTCCGGGTTCACGCCAGTAACATCTTTGCCAAACTCGGGTGCAGTGACCGCGCTCAGGCGGTGTCTGAAGCATTCAAACGCGGGATTATTTATGCGGATTGAAGGCGCACTTCGCGAGAATTTAATACCGGATTTTTTAGCTTGAAGTGTTTTGCGGACTCCGATTTTTTTGGATTTTTCGGAAATAAAAGACACTTCTATAAGTTTCGCACCCAGATATTGCGAAAACGAACGGGATTATGATGATCTTGCAGAACTAATGGAGCTTTGGCCGAATGTTTGACGTAACTGACGGTATTATCGGGAAGCGTGCCACCTTTTAGGGAAGTCGCTCCTTTCAGCTCGACATTGTCTTGAATCAGGACTCGATTATGAAAAACAGTGAGCCGCGCCGGCTTCAATAGCTTACCCGGCTCATCAAAAGCCGGCGCATGGAAAATAATGTCATAAGTTTGCCATTCTCCGGGACGGCGTGAGACATTGACAAGCGGCGCATATTGTTTGTAAACGGCACCGGCCTGACCGTCAAAATAGGTCTTGTTATTATATGAATCCAGAATTTGTACCTCGTAACGTCCCATGAAGAAAACGCCGCTGTTTCCGCGTCCTTGTCCTTCACCGATAATTTCGGCCGGCGTTGCCCACTCAAGGTGAAGCTGGACATCGCCGAATACTTGCTTTGAGGCAATGTTGCCGGTGTAGGTGCCAACCACCATGACACCATCTTTGACCACCCATTTTGTCGGACTGCCGTCAACATTTTGCCATTCCGACAAATCTGTTCCATTAAAAAGTATAATCGCATCGGACGGCGGTTTAGCGTCGCTGCCCGGATCAATTATTTTGGGTTCGGTTAGTAAGGATTGCTCAACTATTTGACCAAATACCTGATAAACGGGATTGGTCACTGCTAAAAAAGCAAATAGACCATAAAAAAGCAATAGTTTTAATAAATTTGAATTTTGCATTTCGGTGCCTGAAAAAACGATAAAGCCCGCCTAATTATAGATAGTTGTTTTTTAACGGATGATTTATAACAACGGTTTCATTTGAATATTTCGAAAAAAGATTTCAGCTCCCTCGGCTTGCAGAAAAAGCTTGCCGCTATCGAGCGTAATTTTTTGCGTAGGGTCTTTTGGATCTGGCTGTTTCAGATCCCAGGCCCGCATCACCACCGTACCATTGACAATATGAGTAACTTTGTCGCCGTCAAGAATAACTTCGACCTTATTCCAGCCGGCGCGATTTTCAAAATCGCCGAATTTAATGATGCGACCCGTGCTTTGCGTTTTGAGCGGTCCGGATAAGACATACATCGGAAAATTCAGAGTTTCTACTTTCGTCGTAATCGTCGTTCCGTCCAAAATCCACAAATCTCCGACATCCGTTTCCTGAATTTGACTCTCAAGTCCGCGCGGCCAGATTTTGTCGGGACCAACGAAGTAGTAAACCAATCCGCTGTCTCTTT
>JBDTZT010000743.1:0-2647 GCA_040005005.1 Actinomycetota bacterium | reverse complement strand
AAAGATTATGACCGACAACGTTTATAAAGCGTTGCAACCGATGCTGACAAAATAATGGTGAATTGTGAATGGTAAATGGTGAATGATTAGTTGAAATTTTTTTATTCACCATTCACCATTTACCATTCACCATTAAAAATTTATGAACGTAACACATCTTGAATGCGCCAATTGCGGCAGAGAACACGAAGCCAACGTCTTGCAAAACTTGTGCATTGAATGCGGGAAACCGCTGCTTGTCCGCTATGATTTAGCGAAGGCGAAAGAAACTCTAACAAAAGACGCGCTCAAAACGCGTGAATCAAATCTCTGGCGTTACCGCGAAGTTTTGCCGGTCGAATCAAGCGAAAATATCGTTTGTCTCGGCGAAGGTTTTACGCCGCTGCTCAAAACCGACAAACTCGCTGCCGCCTTGCCGATAAAATTAAATCTTTACATTAAAGACGAATCCACGAATCCGACTCAGAGTTTTAAGGCGCGCGGAATGACGGCTGCCGTTTCGATGGCGAAAGAATTAGGCGTCAAAAGAGTCGCCGCGCCGTCAGCCGGAAATGCGGCAGGCGCACTCGCCGCCTACGCATCACGCGCCGGAATGGAAGCGCATCTTTTTATGCCGTCGGATACGCCGCGCGCAAATATTATCGAGTGTGAACAGACCGGCGCGTTCGTCACGCTCGTTGACGGTTTGATCACCGATTGCGGGCGGATCGTCGCCGAACGCAAAGACGCGGAAGGCTGGTTTGACGTTTCGACACTCAAAGAACCGTACCGCGTCGAAGGCAAAAAAACGATGGGTTACGAACTCGCCGAACAATTCGATTGGAAATTGCCGGACGTAATTCTTTATCCGACCGGCGGCGGAACAGGTTTGATAGGAATGTGGAAAGCCTTTGACGAGATGGAAAAGATGGGCTGGATTGATTCTTTTCGACCAAGAATGGTGACGGTTCAATCAAAGGGTTGTGCGCCGATTGTGACCGCGTTTGAAAACGGGACGCGATTTGCCGACGAATTTCCCAACGCGCAGACGGTCGCGTCAGGTTTGCGGGTGCCGAAAGCGATCGGCGATTTTTTAATATTGGACGCGATTCGCGAATCGAACGGAACGGCAATCGCGGTTTCCGACCGTGAGTTAATTGCCGCCGTCAAGGAAATCGGTGCGGCCGAGGGATTATTCTGCGCACCCGAAGGCGCGGCTTGTCTACCCGCCTTGCGTGTTCTGGTTGAGAGAGGTTTTGTTAAAGAAGGGGAAACGGTCGTTATTTTCAACACCGGCGCGGGCGTCAAATATCTCGAGTGTTTCGTTTGAGCTTTGCCGCCTATTTTTGGCACAATAAAAGTTCGGCCAAGTCGAAACTTCGCCGGAGAGTTCTTCAATAGTTTTGGGAAATCCGTCCGAACAAGGATTCCGTAATCTTTTTGACTGCGGTTTGGTTTACTTGTTCCGGGCGGATTTTTGTTTGAAATCAGCAAAGAGGATTAGAAAATGAATTTAGAAGGAAAAACGGTTTTAGTGGTCGGCGCGGGACGCGGCATCGGACGTGCGGCGGCCGAACTTTTTTCGGAGGCGCACGCCAATCTCGTGATCAGTTCGCGCAACGAAGCCGAATTGATGGAGCTTGAATATCAATTGAACACGAAAGGCAATTCAAATGTTTTGACGATCGAAGCCGATGCGGCCATCGAAACGGATGTGAAAGCATTGGTTGCTGAAGCAATCAAAAAATTCGGCACGATTGATTATCTCGTGCACGCGGCGGGAATGGGGGTTTTAAAGCCTTTCGGGGAATTAACGCTTGCCGATTTCGATAGTTTGATTAACGCCAATGTGCGAACCGCGTTCGTTGTTCTGCAAGCCGTTCTGCCGAAAATGGCGGAACAAAAATTCGGGCGCGTCGTCGCGATTCCGGGCATTTTGGGTAAAGCACCGATGATGCAGGCGGCAGCGTATTGCGCGGCGAAATACGCGCTGACGGGAATGATCAAATGTCTCAAAGACGAATATAAACGCTTCGGCATTCGATTTTCCCTGATGCATTTCGGCGGCGTTGATTCGTCATTTTGGGACCAGGTGACGATGAAAGTCCAACGCGACAAAATGCTTTCGATCGAAGCCGCCGCCAATGCCGTTTTTTTCGCCGCGACCCAAGCGGGCGAAGGCGTGATGTCGGAAATCGTCCTGCTGCCTGAAAATCATCAGTTAGTTTAATTCCGGTCAAATAAACCGGCATCTCTGCGGAGCGCCGACAGTGCAGCCCGCGCTCCGATTTTTATCTCAAAATGTTTTGGCTTAAAATATTTTGGTCCGGGCGCATAAATTCGGAAAATAAATTAAAGTATTTTGCTTTTTTGCCGAAAGGAAAGAAAGGTAAAGCCTTAACTTTCTGCAAAATACTTTAAATTTATGTTTTCCGAATGTTTCCAGATCGAAGAACCTGAGCTTTTACAAGCGAAAATTGACATTGACGAATTGGTCAAGACCAAAGTGCCGATGATGACCGGAAGTGTCGCCCGAATTTCGTCTCTGCTTGAAGATATCAATGTTTCGTCGAGAAATCTGACGGAAGCCGTCAGCTATGACCCGATTCTGACGGCGCGGATTTTGCGCCTCGCCAATTCGCCCCTCTATTCATTGCAAAAGAACGTC
>JBDTZT010000742.1:0-2656 GCA_040005005.1 Actinomycetota bacterium | reverse complement strand
GATGTATTCGCTTGACGATATTCGCCTTATGTTCGAAAACGATGTCAGATTTTTGGAGCAATTCCGCTAATATATAATTATGTTAGTAGTTTTTTTGTTTTTCGTCTTTCTTTTTGCGCTCGTCATCGGCGGATTCGTCTTAAAAATCGTTATTGATTCTATTAATCGAAAAGGTGAATTGGGCGTTAATCTGCGTCCTTTGATTTGTCCGCGATGCGGGAAAAAAGCCGTGTTATTTAGAACTCCGAATTTAATTAACCAAGCAAAATGGGGCGGCGGCGCGTGCTCAAACTGCGGTTGCGAAATGGACAAATGGGGAAATGAAATTTCAACCGACTCTGACACCGTAAAGATTCCATTACAAATTGAGCAATCGAAGATGAATCCGATCTCAACATTTGATGAAGCCGGCAAAACTCCGTTAGAAAGAGTTTTTGAAGAAAATAAATAGTTTATGAGTTGGGCAATTTCATACATTGCAAAGTTGAAATCTGGCGAAACGGTGAAGTTTCGTCCGCGTGGTCATTCGATGAAAGGCAAGATCGAATCGGGACAGCTTTGCACAGTTGAACCCGTTGCGGATTTTACCAAATTAGAAAAAGGCGACATTGTTTTGTGCAAAGTGAACGGCGCGGAATATCTGCATTTGATAAAAGCTATCAACGGTGCACGGTTTCAAATCGGCAATAATCGCGGGCGTATCAATGGTTGGATCGGCGCGAATTCGATTTTTGGTAAATGTGTTAGGGTTGAAGCATAAATGAAAATTCTCGTCACAGGCGCGACAGGTTATATCGGCGGACGACTGATTCCGAAACTTTTGGAGAAAGGTCATGACGTGCGCGTTTTTGTGCGTGATGCACGGCGGCTCGAAGGCCGCAAATGGTTTGACAAGGTCGAAATTTTTACCGGCGATCTGGAAAACCGTGAAGAGATTTCACGCGCTGTTAAAGACGTTGACGCAGCTTATTTTCTGGTTCACTCGATGAACGAAGGCAGCGATTTTGCCGAGCGCGAAAAGACGATTGCCGAAAATTTTGCCCGCGCCGCGAAAGGCGTCGAAAAAATAATTTATCTCGGCGGATTGTTGCCCGAAGGTAATGTTTCCGAGCATCTGAGCAGCCGCGCCGCCGTTGGCGAGATTCTCCGCCAGGGCGGAAAAACAACCGAATTTCGCGCCGGTCCGATCATCGGTTCGGGTTCGGCTTCGTTTGAAATGGTGCGTTATTTAACGGAAAGAATTCCGGTGATGATCGTGCCGAAATGGGTGAAAAACGAAGTTCAGCCGGTCGCGGTGCGGAATGTCATCGAATATTTGATCGCCGCTTTGGACCGCGAACCGCTCGGAATTGTGGACATTGGCGCGGACGTTTTGCCGTTTCGCGGAATGATGGAAATTTTTGCGGAAGTGCGTGGTTTGAAACGAATAATTATTCCCGTGCCGGTTTTAACGCCGCTTTTGTCGGGTTTGTGGGTCGGTTTGGTGACACCGATTCCGAATTCGCTCGCCGTGCCGCTGGTCAAAGGAATTATCAATCCGGTTTTGGCGGACACGTCGAAAGCCGAAAAGTATTTTCCCGAAATAAAGCCGATCAGTTACCGCAAAGCCGTCGCGCTTGCGCTCTCGAAAATCAACGAAAAAGCGGTCGAAACTCGTTGGAGCGGTTCATACGGTGGTGACGACGCGCCGACGTATCGAATGACCGACCGTGAAGGAATTTTCAAGGAAATTCGCACGGTCACGACCCAGGCTTCGGCTGAATCGGTTTACAAAAGTTTCACTTCGATCGGCGGTGATAAAGGTTGGCTCGCGTGGGGTTGGGCGTGGAAATTGCGCGGTTTGATGGACAAAATAGTCGGCGGTCCCGGACTTTCGCGCGGTCGCCGTCATCCGACCGAAGTTTTGATCGGCGAAGAACTCGATTTCTGGCGCGTCGAAGATTTGAAATTGAATCAATTTATACTTTTAAGAGCAGAGATGAAGGTTCCCGGCAAAGCGTGGCTGCAATTTGAAGCCGTTCCAAAAAACGGTAAAACGCAGTTAATCCAAACCGCGATTTTCGCGCCGAAAGGCTTGTTCGGATTGCTTTATTGGTATGGTTCTTATCCGTTTCATTTTTTTATTTTCGACCAGATGGCGCAGAAAATAGCAAAAGGCGCGGAAGTTTTGGAAGGGGAAAAAGGTTTGTCGGAAATGCCCGAAACTATTTAAAGTTTTGTTATGAATATTAGTTATAATTGGCTAAAAGATTTGGTTGAAATAAGTTTGCCGCCAACGGAATTGGCGAAAAAACTGACGGATGTCGGTTTGGCGGTCGAAGGGATTCACGCGTTCGACGATGATTTTGTGTTTGATATTGATTTAACGTCGAATCGCGGTGATTGTTTGTCGCATCTCGGCGTGAGCCGCGAAATCGCAGCAATTACGAATTCAAAATTAAAAATTAAGAATTCCAAAGACCAAAAGCCAAAAACCGAAAACCGAAATCTGGTAACAATTCAAAACGCGGATTTATGCCAGCGTTTTACGGCGCGAATTATTCGCAATGTCAAGATCGTCGCTTCGCCTGAATGGTTGGTGAAACGTCTTGAAGCGATCGGTGAGCGCTCGATCAACAATGTCGCGGACATTACGAACTTCGTCATGCACGAACTC
>JBDTZT010000741.1:0-2663 GCA_040005005.1 Actinomycetota bacterium | reverse complement strand
GATTCGATAGAAATCGCCAAAATATCGAGTATCGGGTGCGCCGCCGTGCGAACCAAAATGTCTTTGCCTTCAAATTTGAAACGGCTTTCGATATGTCCCGTCCACAAATTGAGTTTTTGTTCGATGTCGGTAATATCTGAACTTCGCGCTTCGCTTCCGTCCGCTTTCAAAAGCCGCAAACCGATTTGCCCGAGATGCAGGCGATGCGGATTTTCGCGGAGGTAGTTAAAGAGTTCTTCCTGTCCGTTTTTGCCGCTGTGATAGCCGACTTTGCGCCCGTAAGTTTCGTATTCAGTCAAAGTTAAGGTTTTGCCTTCGAGATTTGCGGGCAGCGGGTGAGTGTGCCAGCCCCAGTTTGACATCGTGCAAAGCGGCATCGCGTCTTTGTATTCGTCCGCAAAAGTCTGCAAGCCCGTCACGTCGCAGGTAAAAGCAAATTCGCCGTTGCCGACCGAAAGCGGCGAAAGCGGTTCGATTTTCCTTAAAGTGGGATTATGCCGCGTAACAAGCGCAAAGCGGTCAATTTTAGAAGTTTTTTTACTTTGGCTGAAACCGATTTTTGCCAAACCGCCGCCAGCTGCGACCGAGCCGATAAAAGTTCGTCGGGTGATTTTCGAGTTTTTCATACAATCGGAATTTTAATTTTCCAGACTTTGTGCTTTTTGCGTTGCCAGCAGATGTTCGCGCATTGCTTCGCGTGCCGCTTCAGAATCTTTCTGGCGGATTGTGCGATAGATTTTTCGGTGCATTTCCGCCGCTTCCTTTAAATCTTTGGCGCGTTTGACGGTTTTTCGGCGCGTTTCGAGTAAAACCTGCGTCACCATATTCATCAGCGCGGTCAAAATCTGATTGCCCGAAGCAATCGCAATCGTTTGGTGAAAATTCATATCGTGTTTCAAAAATTGTTCAGGCTTATCGAGCGAGGCAAACATTCCCGTAATTTCTTCGGCTAACAGCGTTATCTGTTCGTCGGTAACGCGCTGCGCCGCGCAGCCGGCAACATACATTTCGAGCGCGATACGGGCTTCAAACATCTCGTCGGAGCTGAAATTATGCAGACTCGCCAACATTTTTAGCTGGCTGCCGTCGAGCGTCGGCGATTCTTTGGCTTCGGCGACAAAAGTTCCCGAACCGCGCCGCGATTTAAGCAACCCGACGGCGGCCAGCGAACGGATTCCGGCTCGCAGAGTCGGGCGCGAAACGCCCATCGTTCTTGCTAAATCGCGTTCCGGCGGAAGTTTGTCGCCCGAATTTAATTCGCCGCCCTGAATCATTTCACGAAGCCTGAAAACAACCGCTTCCGAAGGAAAAAGTGTTTTGCCGTTAGATTTTGACCGAACATCTTTCATAATTTTAGTCGGTAACCGATTAACCTGTGTAAATTAAAAAAATGAGACAAAAGATCTCAGAAATCACTTTAAAAGCGGCGCGTAAATCTCTGCTTCGACAATTCCGAGCGTGTTTTTCACGCCGCCTTTGCCCGCCGCCGATTGTGGATCGGGTAGTCCGGTAATTTCGATAATATTGCCGAAAGCATCACGGTTGCTCGCGTTTCCGGTCAATTCGATTTTCACGCTTTTGCCCGCAACAGGCGGAAAATTAAATGTCACATAACCCAAACTGCGCGGCGAATTTCCCGTAAAGACTATCTTTTCATCAACCGAAATTTGAATCGGATAACTTTGCGTTCGCCAACCGACGAGTTTTAGAACGACCTGATTGATATTCGCCGTTTTCGCCAAATCGTATTTTATCCAGGCTGTTTCCGCCTTGCCGTCGCTCGTCCAATCGGTCATTTCATTGTCATCGAAACTCATTCTCGCGTTGTCCGAATTTGAACCGGCGGAAACATCGGCGATTTGGACGGGTTGGCGCGTCAATACGAAAGATTCTCCGAATGGTGTTGCGCCGCGACTCAGGTTTGAAGGCAAATTATCAAAAGGCATTTCGAGCGATAAACCGTCTTTCGCCTTAGAAGTTTTTGAATTTAAATCAATCGAAGCGGGTTTCAAATTTTCTGCCGCCGCATTTAAAGTTATTTTTCCCGCCTTATTTGTCGTGCGAATTATCACGCGATTGATTCCGCCTTCGACCGGAAGGCTTTTTGAAAGCACGTAATTATCCGCGCCTTGCGCGATGCCGCCCCGCCATTCAGCTTCGCCGGAAAGGGTGAAATTGATTGTATTCAAAGCCGTCGGACAACGGTTTCCTTCCGCGTCAACGACTTCGACATCAACCAGAGCGACATCCGAATTATTTGCCCTCAAACCATTAGGCGAAACCTGCGGCGTTAAACGGATCGAAGCAGGATTTCCGGCAGTCTTCTTAGCGGCTTCGGTAATTTCTTTGCCGTTTGCGTCATAACCGACGGCTTTGATTTCGCCCGCCTGCCATTGAACATTTTTGAAAGTGTATAAAAATCGGCTGCTCTGCTCGCCGAATCCAAGCGATTTTCCGTTCAAAAACAATTCGACTTTTTCCGCGCTCGAAACGACATAGACGTTTTTCTTCGTCTCCGGCACATAATTCCAATGTCCGATGATATACGCGCGAGGTTTTTCCACATCAACCCAACCGTCCCACATCACTTGATGCGTGAAAAATCCGTCTTTCGGAATCCGCATCGCGTCAACTTCGCCGCTCCGACGATAATTTTCCGCGCC
>JBDTZT010000740.1:0-2667 GCA_040005005.1 Actinomycetota bacterium | reverse complement strand
TCCGACCATTCGATAATGTCAATTTTTTCGCCGCGCAATTCTTTGATGATTGATTGCACCCGCGAACCTTTCATACCGACGCACGCGCCCACCGGATCAACATCTTTTTCGTTTGAAGTAACGGCGATCTTCGCCCGGTCGCCCGGCTCACGAACGGCTGATTTGATTACCACCGTATCGTCATAAATTTCAGGAACTTCCATTTCAAAGAGCCGTTTGAGCAATTCCGCCGAGGTGCGCGAAACGACGATTTGCTGACCTTTCAAATCTCTCGAAATATCAACAATGACCACGCGGATCCGTTCGCCCTGTCCCCAATTTTCGCTTCTGACCTGTTCGCGTTTCGGGATAATCGCTTCAAGATTATTACCCAGATCAATAATCATATCGCCGCGCTCAAAACGTTTGACCGTGCCGTTTATCAATTCGCCTTTGCGGTCAATATATTCTTCGTAAACTTTTTCGCGGACGGCTTCACGCACCTTTTGCACCAGAATTTGTTTGGCGGTTTGCGCGGCAATTCGTCCGAGTTCTTCGGTCGGCAAAGGAATCAGCAGAACGTCGCCGAGTTCGATTTCATCATCACCGGTCAGTTCAACCGCTTCATCGAGTGAAAGTTCGAGTGAAGCATTTTCAACTGCTTGAACAACGGTTTTTTGCGCGGAAATTTCGACAAGTCCTTCTTCATCGTTCCACTCAACTTCGATGCCTTCACCCGTTTTATCGTAATTCTTAAATTGTTTGCGAGCCGCTGCTTTGACGGCATCTTTCATCGCTTCAATGATTAGACCACGATCAAGACCGTGTTCACTGCACAATGCATCGATGTTCTGTCCAATGGTTGATGTCATAAATTCAATAATGAAAAATGGAAAACGCAAAATGCAAAATTATTTTCAGTTTTCCATTTTCCGTTTATCATTTCTTTTAAGCTCTTCTTCAATATCAATTTCCAAATTCGCTTTGGCAACCGCGCTGTAAGGAAAACCTACTTCGCCTTGTGTTTTGTCATCAAAGAAAATTTCTTCGCGTTCGACTTTTGTAATTCGTCCGCGAAAATGTTTTTGTCCGTTGATTGCCGTTTTGGTTTTCACCTTCGCCAAACTTCCGGTAAATTTTTCAAAATCCCGCAAACTGTAAAGTTCGCGCTCTAGTCCGGGCGACGAAACTTCCAGTAAATACGCGGCCTCAATAAAATCTTCCGCGTCGAGCAGTTCACCGACTTCGCTGCTCACCGCTGAGCAATCATGGTGCGTAATTCCTTCCGGTTTATCAATAAAAATGCGGATGGTCTTATTTTTTCCAAACCCGATTGCTTCAATGTGAACAAATTCCAAACCATTTTTTTCTGCCGTCCGCCGGGCGATTTCATGAATTCGTTCATCAATCGGATGCTTACTCATATCACTTTTACGCAAAATAAAAAGTGGGCGCGAAACCCACCTGACACGCTCCCACGCACTGCAGGAAACGAATATCATACACGAAAACGAAAGTTCTTGGCAAGCGAAACTATTGGACGTTTTCTTTTAGTTTTTGGATGGCTGAATTTATTTCGCCCAGTTTTTTTTCGGCTTTGGCGATATTTTCTTTAGATGCTTCGTTTGCAAGGTCTTCAAAATATTTTATCAATTCCCTTGTTTCGGAAATTAAGCGGTTGACTTCCTTTCGATTGGCTTGTCCGCCTCCGGCACCCGAAGGTTGGGAATCTTTTGCTTCCTTGACGCCCCAGTGCGTAATTCTGACAGCACCGGGACGCTGAGTTTCGGTAATCCAGCTTTGGCGGTTCATATGTTCAAGTATTTGAGGATAACTGCCCAAAAAACCTTCTTTTTTGACCAATTCTTTCAAATCAACCGTTTCCGTATCTTTGCCGCCGGTCATTTCAAAAAGTTTTACCAAAACTCGGTGATAAACGTCCATATATAATTAGTTCCAAGTTCTAACCTCGGCTTAAATTTTAAGTTTTATTTAGAAAATTGCAAATTACAGACTTTAAGAAAAACCTGAAACTGGAAACTTGAAATTGGAGACCTAATCAAATGCCAGCCGCGCAGCGCCTAAAATTCCCGCATCATCGCCCAAAACGGCGCGCACAAGTTGGGCACGCATTCCGGGTTCAAGAAATGCCCGGCTGCGAATCTGGTCTTCGATGTGATGAATAAACAAATTCCAACCCGCCGCCGCGCCGCCGCCGATCACGATAACTTCAGGATTCAGAATATTTATCAAATCAACCAGCGCAATTCCGAGATAAAACCCCATCTGCCGGAAAACTTCCAAAGCAAGCTCATCGCCATTTTTTCCGGCTTCATAAACATCGGCCGAGGTCAGGCGGGATTTATTTTGCAATTCGGATTTCGGATATTGCGCTTCCATTTCGCGCGTCAAGCGGACAATCGCCGTCGCCGAAGAATATTGCTCGACACAACCGCGCGAACCGCAGCCGCACGGCGCACCGAAAGGTTCGACGCAAATATGACCGATCTCGCCTGCCGTCCCGTCAATCCCGCGCAAAACCGTCTCGTTGATAATAATTCCCCCGCCGACACCGGTGCCGAGTGTGACCATGATCGAATTTCGACAGCCTTTCGACGCGCCCAACCAATTTTCGCCGACCGCCGCCGCATTAGCGTCGTTTTCGATCATGGCTTTGATGTTCAATTC
>JBDTZT010000739.1:0-2673 GCA_040005005.1 Actinomycetota bacterium | reverse complement strand
GCGTTATGTTCAAATTCTTTAACGAATGCGGGCGGATTTGTTTTGAAATCACGAATCAGATATTTCGCCGTAAAAATCGGCGCGGCAAAAATCGCTTTTTCGGCACGGAGCCCGCGAATCTCATTCGTTTCTGTGTTCAGATACACGACATCAACGCCCTTTTCGTTCGGAACGATTTCGAGCGCGAGCGTTTTGAGCCGCGTTTTATCCTTGATCCGCTCGGACAGATAATTGACGAAATGCCCGTTGCCTTCGGGAAAAGTGATAAACGGCTGCGATTCTTCGCCCGTCTTGCGAACACGCGAACAAAAATAAAAAAGTCCTGCCCACGCGGAAGCATCGCCCAATTTCAAGCCGTAATCGTCACGCGTCGCGTAATCGCAATACCAGAAAAGCCGTTCGGACGTAAAACCTTTTTGCCGCAGCCAGTCGCCGAAAGAAATTTTATCGAGCGCGATTGCTTCCGCATCCGCCGAACAATTCGCAACCGGCAAAGTGAAAGCGCGCTTGCCCTGTCCGTCGCGCCAATTCACCCAAAAATCAATCTCTTTTTGAAATGCTTTCAATTGATTTTTGTCCGTTTCGCTCGCGCCGACGTTTAAATATAAGCCTTCATACCAACGACCTTTGTAGAAAATTCTTTCTTCGGGTTCACGGCAGAGGAATTGTTCCTGGACGATGATTTCGCCGCTTGGATTTCTGCCTTCGGTCAAATTCATTTCATCAAGAAGCGCAATCAATTCCGCATTTTCCTGAAACGGAACCGGCAAATAATGGGCGCCCCACGGATAAGAAACGATATTTGAAGTCCCGCTCTGCGCCGTGCCGCCGATTTTGCTTTCGAGTTCGAGTAGAACAAAATCGTTGAAATTATTTTTCTGAAATTTCCAAGCTGCCGAAAGCCCCGCCGCGCCGCCGCCGATAATTGCAACTTTGACGTTTTCCCAATTATTGCTCGGAACTTCCGCGTTTCGCAATTCACGCAAAATATGTCCGACATTGACGTTTGCGCCGACGATTTCGCCTGCTATTTCCGTATTTTCAGAATTTGATTGACACGCCGCCAGCGCGAAAGGCAAGCCGAGAAAAGCTGTTAAAATTTCCCGTCGGGTAAAATTCATCGGTAGAACATTTTCGGAATAAGTGATAAGTGATAAGTAACAGGTGATAGATTTTTCATTCTGGATTTACTCCGTAGATTTGGTAGTTTTGATGGCGGAAATTAACATTTTTTGCAATTCTTCACAGTCATCGAGCAAGGATTGAGATTGTTTTTCACTCAAAAATCCGCCGTCGCGTAGCAGCCGCAACCAAAAATTTGTTTTGAATGCCTCTTTATTGGCGATGGAATATTTTTGCAGAAAGTCGGCGCGGTTCTCACCTTGTTGAGCTTCTTCGACTAGAACGCCGATTCCCGTTCCCGAATCCAGAATCTTTTTCGATAAAACAAATTCGCGTTTTTCATCATTCAAATATTGACTCAATTTAACGATTCGCAATGCAAATTTGTAAGACTTTTCCTGCAAAATATTTTTACTCATAATTCAATAAAAAGATAAAATCTTTCACTTATTACATTTCACCTTTCACCTATTTCGAATGTCAAACTATTCAAATCGTCGCCATTCCGCTTCGTAATAACGCACCAGCGATTGATTATCAAGCCGATTTATCTCGATTTCTTCATTCGGCAGTGAAGTGTCGGCTGAAAAATCGAACATTGAGGCAAGGGTTTTTTCGTTCAGAAATCTCAGTTCGATATTTTCGGGCAATTTCGTCGGCGTATCAAAAGGCTGTAATTTGGCGAGCGCGTAGCCCCAGATGCCGAAGCTCGGAACGGTCGTTTGATAAGGTTTAACGGTAAAACCGGCGGCTTCGAGCGTTTTGATGATGCACCAGAAAGATTTTCGCGCCATCAGCGGCGAGGTTGTTTGCACGACAACTGCCGAATCGGGTTTCAATTTACGCTTGAGAAGATTGTAAAACCGCGTCGTGTAAAGTTTGCCGAGCGCGAAATTATTCGGGTCGGGAAAATCAACTATCGCGACATCGAAAGGTTCGGCGGTCGTCGAATCGAGCCAGACAAATGCGTCGGCGTTGGTGACCGTAACTTTCGGATTCTCGAACGAATGCTGATTTAGTTCGCCGAGTGCCGGAACTTTTTTTGAAATGCGCGTCATCGCCGGATCGAGGTCAACCAGTTGGATTGATTCGACCGACGGATATTTCAAAATCTCGCGCAGAGCCAGACCGTCGCCGCCGCCGAGCACTAAAATGCGTTTCGGGTTTGCGCCGAACGCCGCCATCGGCGGATGTACCAATGCTTCGTGATAACGATATTCGTCGAAGGAATTAAACTGCAAATTACCATTTAAGAAAAGCGCGTAGCCGGTTTTGCCTTTGGTCACGACGATGCGTTGATACGACGAACTTTCAGCGTAAATTATGTTGTCAACAAAGAGCGAATCTTCAGCTAAAGATGTCAGATAATCTGCTTTGATAAAGGCAATTAAAAGTAAAATTATCAAGATGAAACCGCAAACGCGCATAAAATTGACGCTTTTTTTAATGAGCGGTTCGAGCAGCCACGTTCCCCAGATTCCGACTGCCGCGTTGAGCATTCCGAACAGCAGCGAAGTTCTCGCCAAACCTAATTTCGGGACAAGAAAAAGC
>JBDTZT010000738.1:0-2682 GCA_040005005.1 Actinomycetota bacterium | reverse complement strand
CAAATTGTGCCTTTCCCGAAGCGGTCGGAAAAACTCCGTCCCGCGGTTTGTTCGGCATATAAAATCCGCCATCGCGTTTGACGTTTTCGGGATAGTTTTCGCAGCCCGGCACGACGCGCGCAATTGCCTCTCGAATGCGATCGTAATCGTTGATCATTCGTTCCCAGTCAACCGTTACCTTATTTTTCAAAACGGCTTTGGCGAGCTTGCCGATAATCCAGGTTTCGCTTCGCAGTTGTTCGCTCGCGGGTTCTAAAATTCCTTTCGACATCTGCACATTGAGCATCGTGCTTTCGGTCGTTACAAATTGCTCGCGTCCGCCCGTCAGATCAATTTCGGTGCGCCCGAGACAAGGCAGAATCAATGACTTTTTGCCGGTGACGAGCGCGGTGCGGTTTAATTTTGTAATGACTTGCGCGGTCAGAGTGCAGTTTCGCAGCGCGGCGGCGGTAAAATCGGTGTCGGGCGTCGCCAGCGCGAAATTTCCGCCCATTGCAAAGAATACTTTTGCCTTGCCGGTGTGCATCGCGGTAATTGCTTTGACGGTATCGAAGCCTTCTTTCTGCGGGACTTTAAAGTGAAATTCCTTTTCGAGTTTTTCTTTAAAATCGTCATTAATCTTATCCCAAATTCCCATTGTGCGGTCGCCCTGCACATTTGAATGACCGCGCACCGGGCACAACCCGGCGCCTTGCCGCCCGATATTACCGCGTAAAAAATGCATATTCGCAATGTCCTGAATGGTGGTCACGGCTTTTTTATGCTGCGTCACGCCCATTGCCCAGCAAGTTATGACGCGGCTTGCTTTTAAGTACAGCTCGGCGACCTGTTCGATTTGTTCACGCGGCAAACCGCTTTGCTCTAAGATATCTTCCCATTTTATTGTTTCGAGCGTTGCGACAAATTCTTCATAGCCTTCAGTTTTTTCGGTAATAAAGCTGTAATCAAAAAGTGGTGTCGGGCTGTATTTTTCGCGTTCAAGCATGATTTTCATGACACCTTTCAGAAAAGCCATATCGCCGCCGATACGAATCGGTAAATACAAATCGGCGAATTTCGTGCTTTGCTGCGCGATCATCGCCACCGGATATTTAAGGATGTTTTCGTAATGCTGCGGATTCGGATTGATAAAATTCATCAAACCGGCTTCGGGCAAAGGATTGACGGCGATAATGCGGGCGCCCGATTCCTTGGCTTTCTGCAAAGATGACATCATTCGCGGCGCACAAGTTCCGGGATTTTGTCCGATGATGATGATTAAATCCGTATCTTCCAAATCATCCAGACGAATCGAGGCTTTGCCGAGTCCGATTGATTCGGTTAAGGCAACGGAGGTTGATTCGTGGCACATATTCGAGCAATCGGGCATATTATTGGTGCCGAATTGACGTACAAAAAGCTGGTAAAGAAAAGCCGCTTCGTTAGAAGTTCGGCCCGAAGTGTAGAAAATCGCTTCGTTGGGTGATTTAAGAGAATTTAATTCTTCGGCGAGAAGTTTCAAAGCGTCTTCCCACGAAATGGGAGCGTAATGGGTCGCCCCTTCGCGCAAAAACATCGGTTCGGTCAGGCGACCTTGCGCGTTGATCCATTGGTCTGATTGTCCTGAAAGTTCTTCGACGCTGTATTTGGCAAAAAAATCCGGCGCGAGCTTTTTAGTCGTCGCTTCGTCGGTGATTGCTTTCGCGCCGCTTTCGCAAAATTCGGCGATCGTTCTTTCACCGTCAGGGTCAGCCCACGCGCACGAATTGCAATCAATTCCGCCTTTTTGATTCATATTCAAAAGCAATTTTGTGCCGCGCACAATACCTGCTTTTTTGAAAGTATCTTTCATCGAATCGGTCACGGCGGAAAATCCGGCGGCGGTATCGTGAATTTTTGTTACTTTCAATTTTCCCAAATCCGCGGGGCGTTCCGCTTTTATATTTTCAAGTTCAGATTTCATAAATAATTCTTTGAGAACCCGTATAAACATTAAATCTTTGGTCGCGGACAAAACCGAGCAAAGTAATGTTAAATTCTTTGGCCGCTTCGACCGCGAGGCTCGACGGCGCACCGACCGCGCAGACAATCGGAATCTGCGCCATCACGGCTTTTTGAATAAGTTCAAATGAAGCGCGTCCGCTCAGAAAAAGAATTTTGTCAGCCAGCGGAAGTTCATTCGCAAGAAATTTCGCGCCGATCAATTTATCAACCGCATTGTGCCGTCCGACATCTTCCCGAACGTCAATCAAAGCACCCGAAACAGCAAAAAGCGCGGCGGCGTGAAGACCGCCGGTTTCGTCGAAGACTGTTTGTTTTTCGCGCAAACTTTCGGGCAATCGTTGAATGATTTCTGCCGAAACTTGCGGATAATCCGTATTTTTTACTTTTGACGCGCCGGTCGCCAGCGCGTCAAGTGAAGTTTTTCCGCACACCCCGCAACTCGATGTCGTGTAAAAATTTCGCGCCAGTTTTTTAAAATCAATCTTTACATTCTCAGCTAAATCAACGCGAATCGTGTTTTGATTGTTCGGAAATTTGCCGCAGTGTTTGATAGCTTTTAGCTGATTTTTTGATTGCAAAATTCCTTCGGTAAAAAGAAATCCGGCAGCGAGTTCTGCGTCCTCTCCGGGCGTTCGCATCGTGATTGAAACGGCTTTGTGGGTTGGTTTTCCGTTTTCCGAAAAGCCCAGCCGAATTTCC
>JBDTZT010000101.1:0-8983 GCA_040005005.1 Actinomycetota bacterium | reverse complement strand
AACTTAAAGAAGAATAACCCGTCCCGAAATCATCTATCGAAAGCTGCACGCCGAGCGATTTCAAGTGTGAAAGCATTCGGATTGTTTGTTCAGCATTTTCCATTGCCGCGCTTTCAGTGATTTCGAGTTTCAAAAACGCCGGCGAAAGTTTTGCTTTTTCAAGCGCATCTTCGACATCAATCAGTAAACTCTGAAAAGCCAAATGCTTGCCCGAAATATTGACGCTGACAATAAGTTCGCGGTGAAAATAAGAAATTTTTTGCCATTTTGCCAATTGAGCACAGGTTTCTTTCAAAATCCAGGTTGTAATCGGAACAATCAAACCCGAAGTTTCGGCAATCGGGATAAACTGAACAGGCGGGATAAAGCCTTTTTCGGGATGACTCCAGCGCAGAAGTGCTTCAAAACCGATCAGTGAACCGTCTTTGAGTGAAACGAGCGGCTGATAATGCATCGAAAGTTCGCCGCGCTCGATGGCAAAACGCAAATCGGCTTCGATAACTGCTTTCTCCACAAATCGCTCGCGCAATTCTTTAGTAAAAACAGCCACTCCAAAATCTTTTTCTTTCGCAAAATGCATCGCAATGTCGGCATCGCGCAAAATCTCTTCCGGCGTGTCGTATTCCGCTTCGAGCGGCGCAATCCCGATATTTACACTCGTGTAGATTTTGCTTTTGCTCAATGAAAACGGCTGCGCGATCTTCTGATGAATCTTCCACGCCACTTTCTCCGCCTTTTCGACTGACGCGATGCCCCGCAGAATGATCGCAAACTCGTCGCCGCCGAGCCGCGCCACTTTATCCTGATGGCGGAGCATCTGCGTAAAACGCTTCGCAACGACCATCAACACTTTATCGCCGACCGTGTGTCCGAGACTGTCGTTAATGGTTTTGAAACGCGCCAGATCCAAAAACAAGATATAGGTTCCCTTTGAATTGTCGGCTTTTGCATCGGCGATCAATTCCTTTAAGATTTCGCCGAAATAAGCGCGGTTCGGAAGTCTGGTGAGCGAATCGTGAAGTGCGGCGTGCTGAAAAGCCTTCTGACTTTTGCGCAGTGCCTTGCCGGTCATTTCTTCTTTTTTGAGAGATAATGTAAGTTCTTCGGCATATTTTTCGATCTCGATGCGTTTTTCGCGTTCGCCGTCTGCTTTATCGCGCTCGGCTTGCTCGGCTTGCTCGATGGAATTGGTCATTTCCGCGATGATCTGCCGGTAATTGTAATAAATGACGGTAAATGCAATCAACGAAATTGTGATCGAAACAACATCGGCGTAATTCAATAATTTGTAAACAATTCCCGCCAAACCGGCACCGGCAAAATGAGTTACCGAGATTGAAAAGCCTTCCTTTTTCCAAGCTGTCCAAAGAGTCGTGTTTCTTTTCAGGGAATAAAAAATTGACGCGAAAACTGATGAGCCGAAAAACTGGCTTAACGCCAAAACTCCGAGTGTCGAGATAAGATGGGTCGTAATCGGCGAAGTCGGGTTAATATTAGTTAGCTTCGGCAGCCAGCTCCAAACGTAAGACGTAATTCCGGTGGCAAACGAAATTGCGCCGATATTAAAAAGAACTGTGAAACGTGCAAACTCGACACCCTTGAGTTTGAAATTTAAACAATTGGCGAACATTTCGACCGTCGCCACCAAAACTGCCGCCCCGCCGCCGAAAAGGAGAAAGGTCAGAAAAACCATCGAATCCGAAAAGCTCAAAATGAATTTTGAACGCGGAAAAGTAATGCTCATCCGCGGCGCAATCAAAGCCGTTAAGAGCAAAAGCAACGCAAATTTCCACGTCAAAACTTCTGCTTTAAGATTGAATAAAGCCAATGTAAAGCACAAGCCGCCGAGAACAGCTATCGAAATTTTGTAGAAGTTGGAAGTAAAACCCCGGTTCATAAAGGGACGGAAAAACCAATTGCGGACCTTTGCCAGACGAGCTAATTTAACGATTAATTTTTTTTCGCGGTTTAGGGAAGACGAGAAATTTTGAAATGATTAATAGTTACCGTAAACATAATATCATTTCAAATCATTAAAAATCCAGACTTTTTTGATTTCTGTCAACATAAAATTAATTTCGTCGAAGACATTTTCTTGGATCAGTAAAAAGCGAATTTTATACAGAAAACACAAGTTTAGTTTTACATACGTTTGATAAATGGTCAAACTTGGTTTAACAAGTATTGTTTGTTCTGGCTTGAAATATTCCTGCGGATGAGCGAAATGAAGATGGATTTTTTTCAAGTTTTGTAAAATGAGAGGTCAACAAATCTTGAAGTTTTCAGCCGTTTATAGTCAAATAGGATTATTCAAGTGAGAATTAAGAATTCCAGGGTAATTTTAAAGTCATAAGGAGAAAACTATGTCTATTATTTGGCAACTTTTAGTTGGTTTGATTATCGGTGCGATTGCGCGGTTTTTACTTCCGGGTAAAGAAGCGATCACGGGCGGCGCACTTGGCTTGTTAATAACCGCTTTGATCGGGATGGGCGGTTCGTTGCTCGGAACATTTATCGCGCGCGCGTTATGGCGCGGTGAAAATTATACGGCGGGTTGGATAATGTCAATTGTCGGTGCAATCATTTTGCTTTTGATTTACCGTTTTGTCGCCGGCAAAATATCTTCGAGGTAAAAAGTATTTATCAGCAAATAAAAAAAGGCTTTGCATCTTTTGATGCAAAGCCTTTTAAGTTTAAGCCCGGTAGATTTATCTGAGAAATGCATTCGGAGTCGGACTATCGCCGCTCGAACCGAATGCCTGAGCGACAAAACCGGCGGTTGATCGCTGTAAATACCAGACGTTTGAACTCGGTCTGAAAACGGCAATATCGGATTTTCCGTCGCCGTCAAAATCAGCCGGAACAGGTTTGTCTTCTGCCAGTCCGAAATTGGTAATCGTAATTGTGTTGTTACTGCTGTTGACGATATACCAGGTTCCTGCCGACGGACGATAAACAGCGATGTCGGTTTTGCTGTCGCCATCGAAATCGGCCGGTGTCGGAATATCGGTTGAAAGACCGAACTGATAAGCAGAAACTTGTCCGTTCGAACTGTTCACCCGATACCAAACGCCGTTTGAGGGACGGAAAACCGCGACGTCCGTTTTGCCGTCGCCGTCAAAATCGCCGAGCGTCGGTTTATCTTCTTCGAGGCCGAAATTGGTGATCGTGACGGCATTATTGCTGCTTTGCAAAACCCACCAGGCACCGGTCGAAGGACGATAAATAGCGATGTCGCTGCGTCCGTCGCCGTCGAAATCGGCCGGCACGGGCAAATCTCCGGTCGTTCCGAAATTAACGGTTGAAACTGTGCCGGTCGCGGAATTCAGCGAATACCAAGTTCCGGTTGAAGGACGGAAAACACCGATGTCGGTCTTGCCGTCGCCATCAAAATCCGCCGGTGTGATTGAATCGGAACTTAAACCGAATGTTTGAACATTGAAAGAACCGACCATCCCGCTGTTTTGGATATACCAGGTGGCGTTTGAAGGACGGAAAACGGAAAGATCGGCTTTGCCGTCGCCGTCGTAGTCGAATAATTTACCGGACGAAGGCGCCACGGTCGGACCTGTCAAAACCAGTGAATACGCACCGACTTCAAACGAATTAGACGAACTTGCTTCAATCGTGTAAGTTCCGCTTTCCGGCAACGTAAAGGTGCCGGTCGAGGGAATTCGGGCATTTGGCGCACCGCCGCTGTCGTCGTCTTCGAGACTTCCGTCGCCGCTCGGAGTGTGCAGAATCAGATACGAATCCACGGCCGCCGAATTCATCGCGATCGAAATTTGTTGTCCGGTAACACCCCTGAACGTATAAAGGTCTGTATAGTAAGGCTCGTCGCCGATATTCACCGCACAATCGGCGGTCGCCAGAGAGCCGCTGACGGTTTGATTATAAGTAATGGCCATAGTAGTGCAGGCGGCATCGGTCGCCAGACCTATTGTATATGTTCCGATTGACGGATTAAAAGAATTTGCTCCGATAAAATATTCTCCGGTGTAAGGAAGCGTAATTACGCCGCCGTCAACCGGAATGCGTGAATTTGTGTCAACGCCGCTGTCGTCGTTTTCGTCTATCACATTTCCGGCATCGTCGAAAAGATAAAGAAACGTATCAAACTGCGCCGAATTCATCGAAATCGCGATTGGCTGTCCCGCCGTTCCGTTGAAACTGTAAAAATCAATCAGTGTGCCGTCCTGTAATTGACAATCTCCGCTGGCTAACGAAGCCGTAATCGGTGTCCCGAGCGTAATCGGGACATCCGTTAAACACGGATCAGTGGCGGCTAAATTGCCGGACTTTCGATCACGGACAATTTTTTGGACACTTGGATTTTTTAATTCCGACGGAACTTTTTGAGATGTTTTTTGATTTTTCGGCGTTCGTGCCGTTCTGATTGGTTTGGTTTGCGCGTTTACACCCGTCATAAAACTGCTTCCGGGCATTATCAAACTGAAGCAGATAAATAAAAACAACAGCTGTTTTTTCATAAATAAATATCCCCATTGGTCGTAAAAATAATATATTCAACAAAGTTTTGTTGTCGTCACTATGGTTGCACACGATAAGTGCGGAAGGCAACGATTTTCGGCAAGTAAAACGTAAAGTTTTGTAAAGCGTTGAGCCTTACTTATTACCGCAAAAGCCTTAAAATGTTTAGACTTACCGATTGCCGCAAAAGTCTTAAAATGTTTTTGACATTCCTAGCAAAAATCCGTTATTTTCAAAGGGTAAAGTCTTCAGTTGCTGTCAAATCTAAAATTCAAAAAGGAAACTAATTTTATGACATCTGAAAATATCGGATTGGAAAAATCCGGCGGTTTGCGAGCAATTCTGCTTGCCGGTTTGACAGCCGGAGCTTTGGACATCACGGCGGCATCAGTTAATCTCTGGATTATTGCGGAAAAAAGTCCGCTTTGGACGTTTCAGTCAGTGGCGGGCGGCTTGCTCGGCTCAGAAAAAACTCACAACGGCGGTTACGGGACCGCCGCGCTCGGTCTGGCGATTCATTTTTTTATCGCGCTGACCGCCGCTGCCATTTATTATCTGGCGAGCCGCAAACTCAAATTTATGGTCAGCCAAGCGGTTTTAAGCGGGATGCTTTACGGCATTTTCGTCTGGCTTTTTATGAATTTGATAGTTTTGCCGCTGACACCTTTGAAAATCACCTACGCCTTCGGGTCGGTTGTCACCGGCCTAATTATTCATATACTCTGCATCGGATTGCCAATCGCATTGATTATTCGCCGATTTTCAAAATAAAAAATGAAAAGGCTTCTTCCAAAAATGAATGAAGCCTTTTTAATCAACTTTAAATATAAAGTAACTGCGGAGGTCTTGGGATTTTGGTTTTGGGTTTTGGGTTTTATTCAAATTAAACCCGCCTGGTTTTCAATCAAGAATTTGAAAAATCAGTGTTCTGGTGAGAAACTAATCACCAATCGGCTAATTCTTTCAAAAACCAAAGACCAAAGACCAAAGACCTATCCAATTACAATATAACAAGGTTAAGAAACAAAAGTATTCGGAACAGTTTGGTTGTCCGTCGGACAAAATTTGAACCGGGCGTGTAAAATAAACGTAAGGACGACTTTAAGATTAAAAGGAGTTTTTTTATGTTTTGTCCTAATTGCGGGGAAAAGGAAAATAATCCGGTGCAGTTTTGCCGTTTGTGCGGGGCGAATCTTGGCGTGGTCCGCGACAGTCTGGCGGAATCGGATAATTATACGGCTTCGGCGATCAGTGCGCGCGAAGAAATTGCGCGGGCGGCGGCGGAAAGAATCAAAAACGGCGAATGGTGGCAGGTCGGCGCGATTGTGCCGGAAGTCGAGAAACTTTTCGAGACTCCGCCGGAACGCACTCTGCGCCGGCAAAGACAGGCTGAAGAGCAGCGTCTGAGCCGGCTGCGCGGCGGCACAATTACCGCTTCGGTCGGGTTTGGATTGATTCTGCTTTTTCTCTTTATTTCGATGAGCGACGAGAAATTCTTAGGACTTATCGGACCGAGCCTGCTGGTTTTTATGATCGGTCTCGGCATCGTCATCAATGGTCTGTTTTTCACCATTCCGAAAGCTCTCAAAGGCGCGAATCTGTCGGAAGAAACATCCGCTAAACCGAACTCCGGATTAAACCTAAATCCTGCGCCGCAAAATCTGTTCACGCCGCATCAAACGCCTTTTCAGCATCTTTCGGTGGTTGAAAACACCACGCGGAATTTAGCCGAAAGCGAAAAAAGAGATACGAACAAAATCAAACGGCAGAAATCTGCCAACGAATAAGCAAACCACTGAACGCGAAACGAATTACTAAGGCAGTGAAGATGCAGGCGCGGCAGAATCTTTTGCCGGATTTTTTTGAACGCGACGGTATAATTTCGGCGGCTCTTCAAATTCATCGTCGTAATTAGATTCAATTATAATAATCGGTTTCGAGGGTTTATTAACGGGTGATCAGCCATCAGAAAAGCAAAACTAAAAGGCTTCGCTCAATTTTGAACGAAGCCTTTTACAGTTAAATTGTAAAAAAAACTAACTGCAGCCCGGATGCCCGCAATCGCAGGCAATTTCGGTGACATCTTCCTCGCCCGCCGCCGTGCATTGCGGTGAGCAATATTTCTCACCTTCGCCGACCGCGCAATCACACGCTGAGTGTCCGCACTTGTTATTTTCGTCTGCCATAAAAAATCCTCCCTTGTTCTGTTTTATTTTTGCTGCCCGAAAGCCGCAGATTGATTATAAACAAATGGTTGATTATTAACAATGAAATGTCAGGTTAAATAATTAGAGCGAGTATGAACTTTTTGCACCGCTTTTTAGTTTCCGATGCGCCGCCGGCCGTAATTCTGATTCTGGTCGGCGCGGGCGCGTGGTCGCTTGATGCTTGTCTGACGGGAAATGAAACTAAACAAATTTAAAAAGCTTCGCTCAATTTGAGCGAAGCTTTTTGAAATTCGTAATTTCAATTAATGCGAATCGAGGGTTGAAAAATATCCATAAAGTCGGCTTCAAACTCTTCGTGGAATAGAAAAATTAAGAAGCAATAGGAAGCCGACGAACACTGATTCGGCGGATTTTCACGGATTTCCAAAAACATCAGCGGCAATTCGCTCAATCGGTGTTCGTCGGCTTCCTATTTTTGACAGTTCTGACGATAAACTTTGAGTTTGCAAACAACTTTTCAGTTCACCGATTTTCAACCCTTGATTCGCATAATTTATACAGGTTAGGGGATGAAAGCATTGGGAACCGGCATATCGCCGCTTTGTCCAAAACCTACAATTAGAGTTCCGGCGGTTGTTCTCTGCACAAACCAGGTTGAGTTTGACGGACGGAAGACTGCCGCATCAAACTTTCCGTCGCCGTCATAATCGGCGGGTGCGGGAACATCAGTTGAAAAGCCGAACGGGAATGAAAAGTAACTCTGGTTCTCGCTTCTTAAAACAAACCATTCTCCGGTGGATGGTCTGAAGAAAGCGGCATCGGCTTTGCCGTCGCCGGTATAATCTCCCGGCAAGGGCTTGTCGGTGCTGTTTCCGAATTGGAAAACAATTAATCCATTGGTGCTTCTGTTTATCCACCATTCGCCTGAAGAGGCGCGATAGATGGCAATGTCCGCCTTGAAATCTCCGTCATAATCGGCGGCCACCGGAACATCTCCGCTTTGACCGAACTTTTGAATAATCGTTCCGCCCGAGGATTGATTGATATACCAGGTTGAATTCGAGGGACGAAAAACTGCCGCATCGGCTTTACCGTCACCGTCAAAATCAGCCGGCGCGGGAATATCACCGTTAGTTCCAAATGGAAATGAATAAAAGCTGTTGTCTTCACTTCTGAGGACAAACCATTCGCCTGTTGAAGGTCGAAAGATCGCAATGTCGGTTTTACCGTCGGCGGTAAAGTCGGCCGGCACGATCTTGTCGGTGCTGTTTCCGAATTGAAAATTCGCATTACCGCCGTCACTGCTTTTCAGATACCACCATTGACCGGCTGACGGGCGGAAAATTGAAATATCCGCTTTCCCGTCCGCGTCAAAATCAAACGGGGTCGGTGAAAATGTTCGTTCAAATGCGCCGATGTCCGCGCCGTTGCCGCTCGCGGCATTGGGAATAAGCAGATTATCATACGGGCGCACTTTGCCGCGCTGGTCGGTAATCACACTGGGACTGTTGCCTTTGTCAATCGCCGGACTACGCGTCAGCACGGCCCGCGTCAAGGTCGCGCCGCCATTGTCTCGCAAAGCGCCGATTCGCGGATCAATCGGATTCAGGGTTGAACCGAGTTGATTGGTGGTAGCGCCTAATCCTTCGCTGCCGTCAGCGTTCCCGATCAGGTTGTAACTGCCGTTAAAGGCATTGCCGAGGCTCCCGCGTCCGAGCAGGTCGCTGCCGTCAGATGCTGTGTTCAAGGCGACGAGATTATTGTTCAAGGTCGCGACGAAATTGTTGTAGATGCCGCCGCCGCTTACCGCGGCATTGTTGGCAGTAACCGTGTTATTTGTAAAAGTTATGGTAGCAGTGTTATAAATTCCGCCGCCGCTGTTGCCTGCCGAGTTGCCGTCAATCGTGCTGTTGACAGCATTTATTGTTCCGCTCGTGCCGTTAAAGACGCCGCCGCCGTTACCGCCGTTACCGGCTGTATTACTGTTGACGGTGCTGGCGCTGAGATTCAGCGTGCCGCTGTCGAAAATGTAGATGCCGCCGCCATTGATGGCCGTGTTGCTGCGGACGGTCGAATTTGTGAGCGAAAGCGTGCCGCTGTTGCTCATATAGATACCGCCGCCGTTGGTGGTGGCGGTGTTGTTGCTGACAGTACTTCCGACGAGGTTCAGCGTACTGCTGTTGCCCATAAAAATACCGCCGCCTAAGCCGTTGTTGCTAAAACCGTTACTGATGGTCAGATTGCTCATCGTCACGACCGCACTGTTGACGAGGGTGAAGATGCGGAACGTATTGTTGCCCTTCACGGTGATACCTTGAGGCTGA
>JBDTZT010000737.1:0-2684 GCA_040005005.1 Actinomycetota bacterium | reverse complement strand
TCATTAATTTCCCCTTTGAAATTGGATTTTTGAAAAGAATTGGGCAAAATATAACAGATGTAAGATATTAAAACAAAAGAATTGGTTGTAATTTTGAAAGAAAAAGTTATGAGAATAAAATTTTTTCTTTGGTTTGCTTGGCTTTTTGCGATATTTTGTTTTCCGCTCACGGTATTTCGGCGCAAATGTTTCCGCTCTTGAAACGTATAAAAGAATAAGCAATGCCAAGCCGAAATTTTGAAAGCTATTTGCTTTTTTAAGATAACAAAGCAAAAATTAAGTTGTTGGTCAATCAAAATAAATTTGCGAGGTCCCTTTCTAAATGCTGCTTTTGATTTTAGGATTAGCCATCATAATTGTAGTAACGGTATTTGCCTATAAAACTGCTAAAGATTATGGCCGAAATGCGATCGGTTGGGCATTAATTGCCTTCGCTGTCGGATTCGGTATACAAATAATATTACCTATTTTTATCGTAATTATCATTGCCGTCGCAATGACTGTAAGCGGAAGCCGGCCGGAACAAATAAAGGAAGATATTCCGGAAATTACTATAAGTCTCATTTGCCTAGTTTTAAGCGTTGCCGCCGGTATGCTTATTTTGCGCTATCTTTCAAAAATACCCGAAGAACAATCATTTATACCGCCGCCTAAACCACCTGAAAATTTTAATTGATATTTATGGAATTATTTCAAAAACTCGGTGAAAAGGTCGAGGTTCTCTGGCGCGACAAAAACTACGACGAAGAGGTTTTCCCCGAAATCGCCGCCGAAGCATTAAAAGATGCGAATCTGCCCGCCAAGATTTCGGCGTGGGACGTGATTGAATGGACGATGAATGAGACGAATCTGCCGCCGCAAAAAGACCTTCCGGGCAGATTCGGCGACCCGCCGATTACAATTTACAACAGTCCGCGTTTTCACATTGACGTTTATTTTTGGCTTGAAGGCACGACCGCCATTCACCAACACGCTTTTTGCGGCGCATTTCAGGTTTTTCACGGTTCAAGTATCCACAGCTGGTATGAATTTGAACGCAGCGAAAGCCTCAACGTTTTTACCGAAATCGGCAATATCAATCTGAAATTATGCGAGCTGCTCGCGGTCGGCGATGTGCAGCCGATTAAAGCCGGAAAGCAGTATATTCACGCGCTGTTTCATCTTGAACAGCCTTCGGCAACCATCGTTGTACGCACTCATTTAAGCCCGCTGTATCTGCCGCAGTATTCTTATCACAAACCGTTTTTGGCGGTTGACCCGTTTTTTGAAGAGCCGAACACGACAAAAAAAATGCAGTGTGTCACGGCGATGATTCGCGTCAAATATCCGAAAACCGACCAATACATCGCCGACTGGCTGAAAATTTCCGATTTTCAGACGACTTTTCAGATTCTTTCAACTCTGCGCGGCTATCTGCAATCGAATGAGATTGAACAATTATTTAATCTTTCCGCGCCGCAAAACCGCTTTGACGCTTTTATGGAAATCGTCAGAGAACGCCACGGCGAACGGGCAAATGTTTTCGCCGAGGTTTTCGCTCATCAGGGAAAACTCGACGAAATCGTCCGCCGGCGAAGTTTTGTAACCGAACCCGAACATCGTTTCTTTCTCGCCTTGCTGCTGAACGTCGAAGGCAAAGAACGGATTTTTTCGCTGATTAAAGAGCGTTTTCCAGCGCACGAACCGCTCGACAAAGTTCTTGATTGGACGTTTGATTTGGCGCAGACGCGCATTTTGGGCGCAAATATTCCGAATGCGCTCGGCATCGCCGATTTTGACGACACGGATTTATCTATTTTGGAGTGTCTTTTGCAGGATAAATCAATTGGTGAAATTCAAACGATATTAACGGCTGAATACAACTCGGGAACGGTCGAGAATCTTTCGGAGCGCCTCGAAAAATTACAAAAAGCCGTCATTTTTCAGCCGCTTTTGACCGCTTGATTTTATAGAAAACTCCTATTTTATATTGACGAAATTATTAATCGGCAGCACAATTCAAATCGTCAGCTGCCGAAATGATGATTGGCCGGACAGAGATGAAAAAATCGAGTTTGGCAGAGAATAATTTATGGCTTTAGAGATAAAAGTTTGTATATTGGGTGCGACCGGCGTCGGCAAAACGAGTCTTGTCCGCCGGTTTGTGCAGGATATTTATTCCGAAGAACATCAGCCGACATTGGGTGTCAAAATTGATAAAAAATTGTTGACGGTCGGCGAAGTACAAATCAATCTTCTGCTTTGGGACTTGCAGGGCGAAGATGAAACTTTCAAGATTCAACCGGCTTTTCTGAACGGCGCGTCCGCCTATTTTATCGTGGTTGATCTAACGCGCCACGAAACTTTCGTGACGGCTTTTTCAATCCAGCAAATGGTCGAGCGCGAAGTCGGCAAACTGCCTTTTCTCGTGCTTTTTAACAAAAACGATTTAACCGAGCAGTTTGAAATCCTGCCCGACGAACTCGAACAAATGAGCAGTTACGGCTGGAAAATGTTTCGCACAAGCGCAAAGTCGGGCGAACGCGTCGAAGAAGCCTTTCAAAAATTAGCCGAAAAAATGCTGATTTCCGATTGCGCTTAACCGAAGTTGCCGAAAGCAAAAGTTTTTAATAAACTAGAAAGGCTTTTTGCCCTTGTAGCTCAACGGTAGAGCGCGCGGCTCATAATCGCTCGGTTACAGGTTC
>JBDTZT010000100.1:0-8987 GCA_040005005.1 Actinomycetota bacterium | reverse complement strand
CAACCTGCCGAGCCAAATGATTTCTCGGGCTTAATTTGCCGGGCGATGCTGCGCCATATTGACTGCATTGACAGATTTCTCCGGCGACGGCAAAAGATTCGCCGGACGGTGAAAAATAAACAAACGAAGCATCCGACCAAAAAGCAAAGGGTTCGGCGAATCTTTTTAAAGCCTCGAAAAAATTGCGCTCATTTTCTGACCAACAACCGTTTGACAAAGGCGCGAAATTATCCTCAATATTTGGTAAATCTAAGGTTTGTAAGCTCATTATTTTCTTTCCGGACGGTTAAATGAAGGCGGATTCGGTCGAAATATTTAAGTTTTGCAGGGTTCGCAGGAGTGTCGAAGGAGCAATCGGTTTTGAGCATTGCGCGTCGGCTCCGGCTTCGCTTAGCTGTTCGCTCATTCCTTCGTAAAGCGTCGCACTGATGACTATCACTTTGACGGTTTGGTGATTTTTAGTGGAACGAATTTCTTTCAGCAAATCCATTCCGCTCATATCGGGAAGCCCAAGATCGAGCAAAATTGCGTCGGGTTTAAATTCCTCGAGTGCTTCCAACGCTTTTTTTCCGTTGTTGGCGGTAAATAATTTGAAGCCTTCCTTGGCTAAAATAAATTCCAAAAATCGGCTGATGTGGCGTTCGTCTTCAACTATTAATATTTTTGCGTGGCTCATTTGTTATTTTCCCTTTTTGGTTTTACCCATTCAATGCAATGGCAATCCACAGACCACCGGCGTAAATCCCTGCAGCTTCGTTAAACATAATTATTTCACCAATTAAACAACAAATGAAATAGCGGTTTTGGAAGCGCACTGTGGCAATTTATGAATAGATATGAGAAGTGTGGCAGAAAGTTCGGATTTTCTTCAGATTATTACCGGACTGAATCGGCTTTCCGATTTTCCTTTTTAGTCTTTTCCCGTCTGCGTTTTGTCATTGTAAAAAATCAAGCTAAAATTTGACAGATGATAAAACTTCTCGCATTAGACCTCGACGGAACTTTGCTCAATTCACGGGGCAAAATTTCCGACGAAAATAAACTTGCCATCAGAAAAGCCGAAGAAAAAGGCGTTTTGGTAACGATTGCGACGGGTCGGCGTTTCCGCGATGCGCGTCCGGTCGCACTTGAAATAGGTTTTAACGCGCCGATCGTAACGCATAACGGCGCGTTGCTGAAATTTGCCGAATCGCTCGAAACAGTCGCTTTTTCACTAATTAACAACCAAACCGTGCGCGAAATCTTGCGTGTCGGGAAAGAATTCGGCGGAGACGCGCTGGTTTCCGCCGATCCGCACGGCAAAGGAACTTTGCTTTACGACCGCATTTCCGACGAAAATCTTCCTTTGCGAAAATATATTGCGTGGTCGCGTAGTCTGCACGGCAATGAAGCGGAAGAATCGGTCCGGCACGTCGAAAATTTGGAAGATATTTTGGACAATACGGAAGTCGTTCACGTTTCGTTTTCGGGCACGTGTCAGGTAATGACGGAAATGCAAAAGGTTTTGGAAGGTGAACTACAAACTTCGGTTAATATTTTAGCGACGATTTATCCGCATCTCGATTTTACGCTGCTCGATATTTTGCCGCCCGACGCTTCAAAAGGCATCGGCGTTGAAAAATTAGCCATATTGCACAAATTTTCGCCCGAAAACGTGATGGTCTGCGGCGATAATTTTAACGATTTGGAAATGCTTGAATACGCCGGAACGCCCGTTGTGATTGGCAATGCTTCGCCCGAATTGCTTGAAAACGAAAATTATCATCAAACTTTATCGAATGACGAAAGCGGTGTAGCATTAGCAATTGAAAGATTTATTTTAGGGGTGTAAAAACAATGGGCGAAGTTCGTGTAAAAGTAAAACTAACAAATGCTTTGGACAGAGCGTTGGCAAGACGATGGCAAATCAAAATAGAAGAAATACGAATGTATGAATCTGATGCTTTGATTGACACCGGCGCGGTTTCTTCCGTTGTTCCGTTAAATGAGATGCAACAGCTCGGTTTGCAATCTGATGGTCAGAAGGTTGCCGAATATGCAGATGGACGAAATGATGTCGTTGAACTGACCGAACCAATTACATTTGAAATAATCGGTAGAAAAACTACTGAAGGCGCGATGGTTTTGGGAAATGAAGTAATTATCGGTCAGACTATTTTCGAAGTTTTAAATTTGCTTGTTGACTCTAATAATCACAACGTAATTCCAAATCCTGCACATCCCGACCAACCTGTTGTAAAAATAAAATGAATTTACTCCGATATGAAATGGCTGAAAACTATTCTCAAATGGCGTTGGATTCGCTTTCTGATGATTTGGAATCGCGCTTCGATTCGCGCCCAGGGCGGAATTCTTGCGCTGATTCCGATCATCGCCGTCATCGTTTCGTTTATTTTCGCGCTTTACGGCAATCAAAACCGCGCCTGGATTGAAAGCGATATTCAACGGAAATTCAAAATGGTGCGCCAATTCAACGATTTAATGTCGCTGATGGTTGATGCCGAAACGGGTGAACGCGGATTTTTACTGACCAAACGAGCGGAATATCTCGAACCGTATCAGAAAGCTGTCGAACAAATTCCGCCGACAATCGCTTCTCTTCGTGAAACAATCGAACTTGAACCCGGCGAAAAACCCCGAATTGCCAGACTTGAAGGTTTGCAAAAAATCGAAGGTTTAATCAATCAGCAACTCACCTCGCTCAAAGATTCGCAAAATTTTATCGAGGAAGGAAAAAAGCGGCAGGCTCTCTATGAACATTTGCAGAAAGGCAAAGGCTTGATGGATTCGATTCGCGCCGAAATCGGAACGATGCAGAACAAAGAAGAAGAGCTTTTGTCAGAGCGCATCGAAGAAATAAATTATATCCGTTACCGTGATTATTTATTTGTTTTTATCGCGCTTTGTATCGGTTTGCTGATGCGGCTGATCTCGTTTTATTTGTTTGACCGAGGAATTGTCAGGCGCATCAATCGGCTGACCGAAAACGTCAGCGCAATCAGTAAGGGCAAAGAGTTTCAGCATCCGCTCCCGAAAAAAGACGATGCGATTGGATTACTCGAACAGGAAATTGTTAAAATTGGTGAAAAGAACAACTTGGATATAAAATCTGAGAAATAATTTAGGAGAAATTAATGGCAAACAGAATTGCAGTTTTGGAAACGAACAAGGGAACGATCAAATTTGAGCTTCTCGAAACGGACGCGCCGAAAACGACCGAAAATTTTCGGCTGCTTGCGGAACGTAATTATTATGACGGCGTGATTTTTCACCGTGTGATCAAAAATTTTATGTTGCAGGGCGGCGATCCGCTTGGCGAAGGTTACGGCGGCGAATCGGCTTGGGGCGGAAAATTTGATGATGAAATTGACAAATCATCAGCTCTTTATCAAGGACCTTACGACAAAGGAACCGTCGCCATGGCAAACTCGGGACCGAATACAAACGGTTCGCAGTTTTTCATCATGCACATTGATTATCCTTTGCCGCCGAGCTATACCAAATTTGGCAAAGTGATCGAAGGACAAGATGTGGTCAACACGATTGCCGAAGTTGCGACCAATGAACGCGACAAACCGTTTGAGTTGGTGGTGATGGAAAAAGTCTATATTGAAGAATAATGGAAAATTGATAATGGAAAATGGAAAATTATTTTACGCAGTTATTTTCTGTTTTCCATTTTCATTTTTTAACTATGCGTGCTGTTTTACAAAGAGTTTCCCGCGCAAAAGTATCGGTTGACGGCGAAATTACGGGCGAAATCGGTAAGGGTGTTTTAGTTCTGTTAGGTGTTTCGCACGGAGATTCAGAAAAAGAGGCGAATTATCTTTTGGAAAAAACGCTCAATCTGCGTATTTTTGAAGACGCCGACGGCAAAATGAATCTTTCGCTTTTGGACATTAAAGGCGAATTGCTCGTTGTTTCGCAATTTACGCTTTACGGCGACGCGCGAAAAGGTCGCCGTCCTTCTTTTATTGAAGCCGCCGCGCCGGTCGAAGCCAATCGGCTTTACGAGTTTTTTGTCGCGCAGGCGCGAAAAAAAATTGAACGCGTCGAAACAGGACGTTTTCAAGCAATGATGGATGTTGAACTCGTCAATGACGGTCCCGTTACGATCTTGCTTGACAGCCGTAAAAATTTTTAGAAAATCTTTCTTTTAACTAAATTTATGATTAAAAAACTTTCGCTTTATACGGTTTTATTTTCGCTCATATTTTTGCTTTCCTGCGGCGGCGACAAGAAAACTTCCAACACCAAACCGGCCGCCAAACCGGTTGCCACCGCTGATGTCAAAAAAGGAGTAACCCCCGTTGCTGATAATGAAGTGGCGGTGATGGAAACGGATTTCGGCACAATCAAGATCGAATTATATTCAAATATCGCGCCGCAAATGGTTGCTCGTTTTAAGGAACTTGCCAAAGAGGGTTATTACAACGGAATAGCTTTTCACAGAATTAATCAAAGCGTCATTCAAGCCGGTAATGCAGATACGAAAGTCGGTGCGCCTCTTCCGACCGCCGGAGAAGAAGGCGATTCGGGCAAACTCAATGTTCCGGCCGAGTTTTCGGACATTCCATATGACACCGGAATTGTCGGCGCGGCGCGTCTCGGCAACGATGTTGATTCTGCCAATTCGCAATTTTTCATTATGTTAAAACGCGAAGCCGGTTTTGACAACAAATACACGGTTTTCGGAAAAGTTATCGAAGGAATGAATAATGTGATGACGATTTCCGGCGTTCCGAGAGAAGGAGAGAAACCGAATCCTGATGTCAGAATAAAATCCGTCACGATTCAGCCGAAATAGTTAGATTATTGCCGAAAATTAAAATTGAATACGCCCGGCAAGGATTGAACTTGCGACCTTTCGGTTCGGAGCCGAACACTCTATCCACTGAGCTACGGGCGCGAAAGAATAAGAATTATCGCATAAACAAAATTGATTCTCAACAAATCCGACTTTTTGGGCAGACAATAATTCAATGCTGAAAATTACCAGCCGCGAAAATCCGAAATTAAAACTTGCCCGAAAAGTGCGCGACCGGAGCATTAAGAATTCAGTTTTTGTCGAAGGTTTGCGGCTCGCCGAAGAAGTTTTGCGCTCAAAATTGCCGGTCGAAGAAGTTTTTTTTGTCGAAAATTTTGTGCAAAATGAACGGTCTGCTCAATTATTGTCAGAATTTCAGCAGAAAAATATTTCAATCAACGAAGTTTCCGGGCAAATTTTCCAATCAATTGCCGACACGCAAACTTCGCAAGGCATAATTTTAATCTGCCAAAGACCTCCGACCGACAAGCTAAATTTTGAAGCTGAGTTTTCGACCTCAAAAGACAAATTGCCGCTTGTAATTTTGCTTCATCAAATCAATAATCCTTCAAATCTCGGCGCAATTTTGCGCTCCGGCGAAGCCGTCAATGTCGCCGGAATTATAATTTCCAAAAATTCGGCGGACGTTTTTTCGCCCAAATCTTTACGCGCTTCGATGGGTGCCGGATTTCGTATGAATATTTGGACAAATGCCGATTATAAGGAAGTTTTGGTCTGGTCGCGGATGAACAATCTGATTTCGACGGCGGCGGATATTAACGCTGAAAAAAATTACACACAGATTGATTGGCACAAGCCGCGACTTTTGATTTTCGGTTCGGAAGCGCACGGTTTGAGCGCGGAAGATTTCAGAGAAATTGATGAAAGTTTGATAATTCCGATGGAAAATAATGTTGAGAGTTTAAATTTGGCAGTTTCGTGCGGAATTATTTTGTTTGAAGCCAAAAGACAAGCAAAAGTTTAGAGTCCAAACTTTAGTTTGCCGAGGTACTCTAAACTTTTTTAATAAATTTTACTGGTTTGCCGGTGAAGTGCCACTTGACGAATTAGTCGGTAAATTTGTGTTTGTTTGATTATCTGTTTCAACCAGCGGCGACGACTTCGCTTCCCGTTCAAAAGCCGCCTGTGCCGCCTTGTCTTGTGAAAAAACCAGACCTTCTGTAATGTCGGCATCCAAAATAGCTTTGGTTTGAGGGTCTTTTACCTCTTTTAAATTGTTTCGCGCTAAAATAAATTGCCTTTTCGCTTCCTCATAATTTTTTAATTTAAGAAATGCTTTGCCCAGAATATAAAAGTCCGAAGCGTCTTTCGGTGCTGCGGTGTCATATTGTTTGATTACCTTTTCGGGTTTGGTTTCTGCATCATAGCGAAGGTTGTCGGTTGAATTTTTCGGAATATTATTTGTTTGCGGGCTTAACTCGGGCTTGACGGGTTTATCCGCGACGGACACCTGCCAAAAATAATATCCGGCAATGCCCAAAATCGCGCCAACCAAAAGCAACAGCAAAGACGACAAAAGTTTGCCAAAAAATCCGCCGCTTTTTTCCTTGGCCTCATAAGTCTTATATTGTTTTTCGGGTTGAATAGTTTGGGGCAGAACAATCAATGGAGCTTCAGTAATATCATTGGCGGAAAAAGACATTGTATTTGGAAGTTCCGCTACTTCCGGCACAGTTTCGGAAAATACCGGACTTGGTTCTTCCATCAAATAAGCCTCGTCATCATTAACCAAAGAATCTTGACTTACGATTGACCCGGAAATATCCTTGGTCGGCGAAGGCGTTTGCATCGAAACGGGCATTTCCAGTCCGCGTGTCGGAATTTCCAAATTATTTTCTTCATCATCAGCCAACGGCTTTTCAGCGATTTCCTGCCGCGGTGTGGCAATCGTCGCTTCTTCATCAAGAATTGGGGCAACCGTTACCATGTTTGTATATTCATTTCCTGCTTCGGTACCGACAACTTTAATAATTACTGCCGTCAGATTGTCTTCCGCGCCGCGTGAGTAACAAATCTCCTTCATTTTTTGGCAAATCTCCGCCGGATTCATGCTTTCGATGAGAAGTTCGCGGATTTCAAAATCTTTAATGTGCCGCGTGATACCGTCCGAACAAAGTAGAAAGGTCGTGTTCGGCTCAAACATAATCGTTTTCATATCAACTTCGACCGTATTTTCCGCGCCGAGTGCGCGTGAAATCACATTACGGCTCGGATGATTGGCGGCTTGTTCGGCCGTCATTCGTCCGGCGCGGACTTCTTCTTCGACCACCGAATGGTCTTGTGTTTCGCGGTAGAGACTTCCTCTTCCGTCAAGCCGGTAAAGCCGCGAATCGCCGACGTGTCCGATAGTCGCGATGTTGCCCGAAAGATGAAGGGTAACGATGGTTGTCGCCATCGTCGAAAGCTGCGGCAAATCAGTGGACATCTGATAAATTGCCGAATTAGCGCGTTCAATCGCAATTTTCATCATCTCTTCGGCATCGCCGTTCGCTTTCAGATTGATAAATGCTTCGCCTAGAATTTCCACTGCCATTTGCGAAGCGACATCGCCCGCCTGCGCTCCGCCAACGCCGTCGGCAACCGCAAATAGACCGAGATTTCGCATCTCTAGAAACGAATCTTCGTTTTGCGGTCGTTTTTCACTCAAGCCGCGGTCTGAAACCGCTGCCGAATACATCTGAAAATTATTTTCCGTCATTATCTCTCTCCGCGAATGGAATCAGGTAAATCTTACTTATTTGTAACCTTCAGGGGCTTGGTCAACTTGGCGATCAACCGTATTGCGATGCGAAAACGCCATCAACATGCCGAGCATGACAAAACTCGTTATCAACGAAAATCCGCCGTGACTGACAAAAGGAAGCGTAATTCCCGTCATCGGCAGGGCGCGAGTGATGCCGCCAATATTCACCAACGCTTGGAAGCCGATAAAAGCCGTCAAACCGGCCGAACAAAGTTTACTGAACATATCTCTGGAATCCAAAGCCGTGCGAATACCTGCACTTACAAGAACAATCAGCGCACAGATTACCAGTAATCCGCCGAAAAGTCCAAGTTCTTCGGCAAGGGCGGAATAAATATAATCGGAATCCGAAACCGGAATGAGTTCGACATACCCCAATCCCAAGCCGCGTCCGGTTGTTCCGCCCGAAGCCAAACCGAATGTCGCCTGGGCCGGCTGAAAGGCAAGAATATCAAACCACGCGTCAATATTGATTGATTTCTGTAAATTCGGATCTTCTGCCAAAAGCTGCGGCAGATTCGGGTCTTTTTTGACCAAATCCTTATAATACTCATCGTAATCGTTCTTCCACCAATCAGTGTCGGGCGTCGGTGGATTAAAACCGTCAAGCCACAGATGAAAGCGTTGCTGAATCCGGTTCGGCAAAATCTTTTTGACAGGTTTGGCAAGCGTCGGCAAAAACGGAATTTTCTCCTGAGTGCTTTCGGGCAATGCGCCGACCACCAAAATACTGACCATTAAAACAACACTTCCGACAAGTACGAATCGCTGCGAAAAACGGCGGACGGCAATGATAAAAAGTGTCGCATAAACGGCGCTGAAAACCATCATCTGCCCGAAATCTTTGAGAACAAAGAACGGCACAAACGGCATCATCGCCATCACGACCAGCGGCAGAACATCTTTTGCCCGCGGAATTCCCCAGTAGGTCCGCGCCAAATCTTTGTACAATACCGCGAGGATCGCCGCAAAACCAATCAGGAACGGAATTTTTGCCGGTTCCCAGGGTGTCATATTGCCGAGCGATTTTCCGGCGCGTGAAGTTATCGCCGCCAATAAAAGCGGCACCAGCGTCAACAGAACAATCAAAAATCCATTGTTTTGCAATAGTTTAAGGACATCTTCGCGTCTCACAAGAAAAATCACGGCGACCAGACAAAAAATTGCAAAAAGCGGAATCAGTGTTCGACCCGAAAACAAAACTCCGAAAACCGTATCATTGACCGGACGCGGTTTTTCCTTCGACAAATCAACCGGTTCGGGCGGTGTCGGCGGCAAACCCATCATTTGTTTTTTTTCAGGCGAGTAATTTTCCTGAATGTAATGCATTTGGGCGGTTTTGATTTTTGCCTGCCGCATTTCCGCTTTTTTATCTTTTAAAACATATTCGGGGTCGCTGAAAAGCCGATATTGAAC
>JBDTZT010000099.1:0-9017 GCA_040005005.1 Actinomycetota bacterium | reverse complement strand
CGGTTCGCCGAAAAAGCCGAAATCTCGGCCCTCGGTAAATTGGGCGACGAGTTTGCGCAAATCAGTTTCGCTGATGTTTCGCGCCCCGGCAATACGCGGAATCTGAAATTCCGCCGCTGCGGGTGAAATATGCGGGTCAAGTCCTGACGCGCTCGTCGTGACCAAATCGGCGGGAATTTTCTTTTCCGGGTTTTCCGCCTGCAAAGTTTCCGTGTCGGTTTTTACGCGGTCAATCAATTTCTGCGAAGTGGGTCCCAAATTTGAACCGCTCGATGCGCCCGCGTCATAACCGTTTCCCGCCGCCGACGGGCGCGAATGAAAATATTTCTCGCTCGTAAATTGCTGTCCGATAAGTTCTGAGCCGACAATTTTGCCGTTCTTTTCGATCAGTGAGCCATTGGCCTGATGCGAAAATGCGACTTGCGCAACGCCCCACACCGCAAACGGATAAACTATTCCGAGCGCAACCGTTAAAACTAAAATCATTAAAGCCGATGTTATTAAGTCTTTCATAATTTTGTTGGTCGAGAGTCGAGAGTCTAAGATTTTTTCTCGCGACTCGTGACTTGTTTAGGCCAAACCTAAAGCCGTAATTATCACGTCAATCAATTTAATGCCGATGAACGGCGCGATGATTCCGCCGAGTCCGTAAACCAATAAATTTCTCTGTAAAAGTGATGAAGCCGACAGCGGACGATATTTCACGCCTTTTAAAGCCAGCGGAATCAAACCGACAATGACGAGCGCGTTAAAAATTACCGCTGACAAAATCGCCGATTGCGGAGTTTTGAGTCCCATAATGTTGAGCGCGTTCAAAACCGGAAACGTGGCCGCGAACATCGCCGGAATAATCGCAAAATATTTCGCGACGTCATTGGCAATCGAGAACGTCGTCAGCGCCCCGCGCGTCATCAAAAGCTGTTTGCCAATTTCGACGATTTCGATCAGTTTGGTCGGATCGCTGTCTAAATCAACCATATTTCCGGCTTCTTTCGCCGCTTGCGTTCCCGTGTTCATCGCCACGCCGACATCGGCTTGGGCGAGCGCGGGCGCGTCGTTCGTGCCGTCGCCGGTCATTGCGACGAGCTTGCCTTCCGCCTGTTCGCGCCTTATCAAAGCCATTTTATCTTCGGGCGTCGCTTCCGCCAGAAAATCGTCAACGCCCGCTTCCGCCGCAATCGAAGCCGCCGTCAGCGGATTATCGCCCGTAATCATGACGGTTTTAATGCCCATCTGACGAAGCTGATTGAAACGCTCTTTCATTCCGCTTTTAACGATGTCCTTTAAATAAATCACGCCGAGCGGTTTGTGATTATCGGCCACGACGAGCGGTGTTCCGCCCGCTTTGGCAATGCGTTCGACAATTTCGCGCAATTCGATGGTCGGTTTATAGCCGTTGCCGTTCGCCACATATTTTTCAATCGCGTCAACCGCGCCTTTGCGGATCTCGCGTCCGTTCACATTGACGCCCGACATTCTGGTTTGTGCCGTGAACGGAATAAATTCAGCGGCGGAAGAAAGTTGATTGTTTGCTTTCACACCGTATTTTTCTTTTGCCAGAACGACGATCGAACGACCTTCGGGCGTTTCGTCCGACAGCGAAGAAAGCTGCGCTGCGTCCGCCAAAATTTCCGCGGAAACGCCTTTCAGCGCGATAAATTCCGACGCTTGACGATTTCCCAGCGTAATCGTTCCCGTTTTATCGAGCAGCAGCGTATTGACATCGCCCGCCGCCTCGACGGCGCGGCCGCTCATTGCCAAAACATTATGCTGAACGAGCCGGTCCATGCCGGCGATGCCGATTGCCGAAAGAAGTCCGCCGATCGTCGTTGGAATCAAACAAACGAGCAGGGAGATCAGCACGAAAACCGTCTGCGCCGCGTTTGAATAAATCGCAAACGGTTGCAAGGTTACAACCGCGAGCAAAAAGATGATCGTGAGTCCTGCGAGCAAGATATTAAGCGCGATTTCGTTCGGCGTTTTTTGCCGCGACGCGCCTTCGACGAGCGCAATCATCCGGTCAATAAATGTTTCGCCCGGATTTGAGGTGATGCGCACCTTGATCCAGTCGGATAAAACTCGCGTTCCGCCCGTCACCGCCGAGCGGTCGCCGCCCGATTCACGAATGACCGGCGCCGATTCGCCCGTAATCGCCGATTCGTCAACCGACGCGACGCCTTCGACAATCTCGCCGTCGCCCGGAATAAATTCGCCCGCTTCGACATAAACGATGTCGTCTTTGCGGAGTATCGCGGCCGCGACCGTTTCTTTTGAACCGTCTTTTTTGAGCAAAGTCGCGTTCGTTTCGGTCTTTGCTTTGCGCAGCGTATCGGCTTGTGCCTTGCCGCGCCCTTCCGCCATCGCTTCGGCAAAATTTGCAAAAAGCACGGTGAACCAGAGCCACAAAGTAATCTGCAATTCAAACGCAAAATTGGTGTTTCCCGTGGTAATGCTCGCAATCAGTTTGAGCGTCAAAAATGTTGCGCCCGTCTCGACGACGAACATCACCGGATTCTTGAGCATCTTGCGCGGATTGAGCTTTGTGATTGAATCAATCAAAGCCTGTGTAATAATTTTTTTGTCCCAAATCGAAATTTCGTTTTTCATTTTTATATTGGTCTTTGGTTTTGGGTTTTTGTCTTTGGTTTTCGACTTTTATTTTTACAAAGACCGAAAACCAAAGACCAAAAACAGGTTTCTTAAAAACTCTGCCCGTTAATCATCTGGAAATGTTCCAGAATCGGCGATAAACTTAAGGAAGGAAAGAACGTCAACGCGCCGACGATCAGCACCACACTGACCAGCAAAATGCTAAAAAGTGTCGTGTTGACGGGAAAAGTTCCGAGACTCGGCGGAATTTGTTTTTTCCGCGCCAGGTTTCCGGCAATCGCGAGCATCGGCACAACCATTAAAAATCTGCCGATCAGCATCGCCATTCCGAGCGTCGTGTTATACCAGAGCGTGTTCGCGTTGAGTCCCGCAAAAGCCGAACCGTTGTTGCCCGTTCCGCTGGTGAATGCATAAAGAATTTCCGTCAGTCCGTGGGCGCCTTGATTGTTCAGTGAACTCAAACCAAAATCGGGCGCAATGGACGAAATTGCCGTGAGTCCCAAAATAATCAGCGGAAAAATCAGCGCATAAAGCATCGCCATCTGCACGTCGTAAGCCTCGATTTTCTTGCCGAGATATTCGGGCGTTCGTCCGACCATCAAACCCGCGATGAAAACCGTCAGGATGACAAAAACCAGCATTCCGTACATTCCCGCGCCGACTCCGCCGAAAATCACTTCGCCGAGCAGAATATTGACGAGCGGCACGAGTCCGCCGATCGGCGTAAAACTGTCATGCATCGAATTGACCGCGCCGCACGACGCGCCGGTCGTAATCGCCGCGAAAAGCGCGGAATTGGCGACACCGAAACGCACTTCCTTGCCTTCAAAATTACCGCCGACAACTTGTTGATTGACGTTTTGCGGGTATAGCGGATTGCCTTTCGACTCCGCCCAATACGCCGTAAAAGTTCCGACGACGAGCAAAAACATCATCGCCGCGTAAACTGCCCAGCCGTGTCCCGGTGATTTTGTCATTCGTCCGAGCATATAGGTAAAACCCGCCGGAATGACAAGAATTAAAAGCATCTGGATAAAGTTGGAAAATGGTGTCGGGTTTTCAAACGGGTGCGCCGAATTAGCGTTAAAAAATCCGCCGCCGTTCGTGCCGAGCATTTTTATCGCCAGCTGCGAAGCGACCGGACCTTGCGCAATGGTTTGCGTTTCAATCGTTTGATCTTCCTTTATATTGTCGCCGTTCGCATCTTTGAGCACGTTGCCGTCCGCATCTTTTTTATCAACCTGCACGACAAAACTTTCCGTCAATTGCGCCGTGTCATATGGTTTGAAATTCTGCACCACACCTTGCGAAACAAAGAAAATCGCTGCGAGAAACGAAAACGGGAGCAAAACATAAAGCGTTCCACGCACCAAATCTGCCCAGAAATTGCCCAGATTGTCGGTTTCAAAACGCGAAATTCCGCGAATAAAAACGACCGCCAGAGCCATTCCGACCGCCGCCGATTTGAAGTTTTGCACGGCGAGTCCGGCCATCTGCGTCAGATAGCTCATCGTCGTTTCGCCCGCATAAGACTGCCAGTTTGTATTCGTCACAAACGAAACCGCCGTGTTGAATGAAAGTTCGGGCGAAGTCCCGGCAAACGATTGCGGATTGAGCGGCAAATAAATCTGCCAACGCTGCATAAAATAAAGCACTATGGTCGAAACAAGACTGAAAATCAGCATCGCCGCGCCGTATTGCTTCCAATTCATCTCGCGGATCGCATCGACCCGGCAAATCGCGTAAATAAAGCGTTCGATTGGCTTCAAGATAAAATCTAAAAAGGTTTTCTCGCCGCTGTAAATGCGCGTCAGATAAATTCCCGCCGGTTTTGCGAGGAGCGTCAAAATGACGAGATAAAGTAAAATTTGTAAAATTCCGTTAATTGTCATGTTTTTAGTGCTGAACGGTGAGTGCTGGATGCTGAATGAAAAAAATCAACTGATCCATCATCACTTACCGTTCACCGTTCATTAAAATTTTTCAGGTCTAAGTAGCGCGTAAGTCAAATAAATCAATAATAAACAAGCGCAAATTACCGCTAAAATCGTTTCCAAATTCATTTTTTGACCTCTCCTTGTCGCAAACTTTCGCAGCCCTTCAAATAAGCCAAAGCCAGTAGAAAAAATCCGATAATTGCCATGATAAAAATTAAATCCAACATATTTTTAATGGTGAATGGTTAATAAAGATTTTTATTCAGCATTCACCTTTCTCCATTAATTAAAGTTGTAGCCAAGTTCAAAAAGGAAAAAATGATTTCCTTGTTTTAATTGTGAATTCCCGAGCGAATAGGCAAAATATGCCGTTACTTTCGGCGTCGGTTTGTAAATCAAGCCGGGCGTAAAATAACCGTTCGCGTGTTTGCCCGTCAGCCAATCGGCGGAAATTGTCACTTTGTCATTGATGGTTTGTTCAATCGCAAATTGTCCGCCGCCGCGCACCGCGTTCGACGCGACGACATTTTTCGAGAAAACGAATCCGCCCGCCGTCAAGCGGGTTTTATTAATCGTTTTCGCCACTGCGGCGTAAGAATAAGTTCCGAATTTATAACTTCGATTGCGCACCGGAATATAAAAATTTGTTCCGGCAAAAAGCGCCACGTCTTTCTTTTTATTTTGATAAAAACGGTATTTTACGGCCGGGACAATCATTGTCGTGTCTGCGCCCGGCTGAATATTTCCCGTCACGTTCAATCCGATCTCGACGTTTCCGCCCGTGCCGACGACAACCCGCGGCACGAAACTCGAAAATTTTCTTAAAGCGTCTTGATCATTCGTCTTGAAAGCAGCGTCAAATTCGCCGTAAACCTTTCCTCTGTCCAAAACGTCGGCTGACGGAACATTAAAAACTGTCTGCTGGGCTTGCGAATTTCCGTAAAAACAAACCGCCATAAAAATCGCGATCGTTAAAAATCTGCAAATATCAATAAAGCCTTGTTTATAAATTTTTTTTGTCATTTTCGTGTGAAATATTTTCTTTCTTCAATTCGCTGAGTTTGTCGAGACAGTGTGCGCCGACGGCAAACAACGGGTAAATTGCCAAAAAGAGCCAGAAGCTGTGCGATTTTTCGCCTGAAAAATATTCAAAAACGGTCAGAAAAATCGCGCTGAGCAAAACGACAAAACCGCCGAGCAAACCGACCGTGGCGCCCGTGTGATACTTTGTCCAAACGTCGGCGATAATATCGCGGTCAGTATGCCGGTAAGCGAAAATATCTTTCGCTAAAGGGTTTTTTGTTTGATTGAAAACTTGATTGGTCATTTTCTTTTCCTCGCTCACTAAAAAAGATTACGACCGGCGGTGTAAAGATGGGGTAAAGTCTTTATAAAAAGTTCATAAAGATTTGTTTTTAGTGGTGAGTGGTGAGTGATTAGTTAAAATCTAAAAACTCACCACTCTAGACTTGCTTTAGTTGTTTTGATACAGGATGTGAGAATCTTTTCAATTTCTTCGCAATCGTTCTAGCAGAGAGTCAGCTTGTTTCTCTGTTAATAAACTGCTGTCGCGGAGTAATCGCAGCCAATAATTTGTTTCAGCCGCTTCTTTTTTTGAGCAATCGAAAGTTTGTGTATAAAATTAGTTTTTCGACTGTGCGTGTCCGGCTTTTTCGACATTTGCACCGATTGAAGTGCCTGATCGCAAAATCTGCTTTGACAGAACAAATCCTTTCTTTTCGTCCGCAATAAACTGGTAGAGTTTAATAATTCGCAAAGCAAATTGATAAGATTTTTCACGCAAAATACTTTCTTTCATATTTTTCAGTTACCTCTTTTGTATTTCCACTCACCACTCACCACTCGCCATTAAAAATCACTCACCGCTATTGAAGCGGTAACCGACCCACGGTTCGGTCAGAATGTATTGCGGTTTGGCCGGATTCGGCTCGATTTTTTTGCGTAGGTTTCCGAGAAAAACACGCAAATATTCGGTTTGTTCGGTGAAATTCCCGCCCCAGATTGCCGTCAGTAAAGCACGATGCGTCAGGATTTTGCCGTGATTTTTGACTAAAAAGGTGAGAAGTTCAAATTCTTTCGGCGTGAGATGAATTTCCGCACCGCGCACGAGAATTTGATGGCTTGCTAAATCGATCGAAAAATCGCCGACTTCTAAGAGCGTTTCTTCTTTTTTCTCGCTCGGTGCACGGCGTAGCGTCGCGCGCACCCGCGCCAACAGTTCGTCCATTCCGAAAGGTTTTGTGATGTAATCGTCGGCACCGGCGTCCAGGGCTTCGACTTTTGTTTTTTCCTCGCCTTTGACGGATAAAACGACTATCGGAATTTCTGATATTTTGCGAATTTCGCGGCAAAGTTCAATGCCGCTCATTTCGGGCATTTGCAAATCGGTGATCACCAAATCGGGATGAAAATCGTGAAAGAGATCGAGTGCCGATTCGCCGTCCGAAGCCGTGCGAACATCGTAGCGATGCGCCTGCAAACTTCGTTTCAAAACCCGCGTGATTTGATGTTCGTCATCAACAACCAAGATTTTTTTGTTTTCCATAAAGAAATTTTAGCCACGAACAAACCCGAAAGAACACAAAATTTATTTATTTTTTCGTGAAATGCGCGTGTTTGTTTGTGGCTAATTTACAAATTATTTTTCATCATCGCCGATTGGAATATTAAAAACAAATTTCGTCTTAAAATTATCCGTCCCGTCTTCAATCCAAATTCGTCCGCCTTGCGATTCGACGATGCCGCGGGCGATTGCCAGTCCCAATCCCAGACCACTGGCCGTCGTGTGAATATCTTCCGGATCAGCCCGGAAGAATTTGTCGAAAACCCTTTCGCGCATTTCGTGGCGGATGCCGCGTCCTTCATCTTCGACAGCGATTTCGACCATTTCGTTTTCCGTCCGCCGCGCCGAAATTCTGATTTTCGATTTGACGGGCGAATATTTCGCGGCATTATCGAGCAAAGTGTAGATAACTTCTGCGATTGATCTGGCATCCACGAAAATATTCGGCAAATCACGTTCGATTTTAATCAAAATATGGTTTGAATTTAATTGATTTTTTGCTCTTTGAATCGCGTTGTTGATGATTTCTTCGACTTCGCTCCACGCTTTTCTAATGTGCATGGCGTTTGCTTCAATCTTGGCGATGCCGACTATTCCCTCGATAAATTCGTTCAAACGGTCGGTTTCTTCGTTGATGATTTCGAGAAATTCCATTTGTCCTTCTTCGTCCAAAAGATTTTCCTTTTGATCTTCGAGAAGCGTTGTCACCGATGCTTTGATCGAAGTTAAAGGCGTTCGCAAATCGTGCGTGACAGCGTCGAGCAGGGAAGATTTGAGTTTTTCGCTCTGCCGCAGAGCTTCGGCTTGGCTGGCTTGTTCAAACGCGCCTTGCAGTTCCTGATAAAGTCTTTCGATTTCCAGCTTTCCGCGCTCGGCTTCTTCGGCGCGTTTGCGGGCGTAAGTCGAAAGCTCGCCCGCGACGATTGCCGTCAGCGTGAATGCAAACCACGCGACAAGATTTTGCGGTTCGGAAATCGTCCACGTCCGCACCGGCGGCAAGAAAAAATAATTAAAGCAGAGCATTGCCATCAACGAGGCAAAAAGTGCCGGATTCCTGCCGAAAAATGTTGCGGAAAAAAGAATCACAAGCAGAAAAGCAAGCGCGATGGTCGTCGAATTTATTTCCTTGTGAAACGGCTCAAGTAAAGAAGTTATCAGCAAAACGGCGATAATCGGAACACCAAAACGGAGCAGCTTTTTCGAATCGAAAAATTTCATTGCGTGATTAAAACTTTATTGCAAAATTCAGCAAAGTCAATTATAAACCTAACTTGTCAAATAGTTTGACGAAAAATGTTTTGCAAAAATTCGATGCAATTCATTTACGATTTTATAAATATCGTTTATACTAACCTCAGTTTGCTTGGAGTTTTGTGTAAAACTATTTATTAAACGAAGCAAACAAAAGGATTGAATTAGTTTATAATTTTGTTGAAAGAGATTTGGCGAGTCGAGCATTTTGAAAAAAAGTTGCTCCTCGCATTTTAGAAAAGCGAAACATTCTGCTTTTCCCAAAAAAATTCCTGCGTGAAAACTCTAATTTCTTGGTTTTGGAAAACCTTAAAATTTTTCCGGAAACAATCGAAAACCAATCAAATTCTACAAAACCCGCGCACAAAATTGAGCGTGTACTAAAAACTGTTTTCAATCCGCCAAAACAATTCTCCAAGCCGACATTTATCACCAACTTAATTAGTGAGGAAATATGTCAAAAGAAATGATTATCAGCGTCAATGGGCGCGAGAAAAAGATCGCCATCCTTGATAACGGTAAAGTTACCGAATTTTATATCGAGCGCGGCGGCGAAGAAAATTCCGGCGTGGTCGGCAATATTTATAAAGGTCGCGTGCAGAGAGTTTTGCCCGGAATGCAGTCGGCGTTTGTCG
>JBDTZT010000098.1:0-9018 GCA_040005005.1 Actinomycetota bacterium | reverse complement strand
GCCAATTTTTGTCACTTTCTGTATCTTTTTCGCTCATTTAGTCTTCTTTTTTGCGCTCCGCGTAACGCTAATTATCAATAAAAAGAGAACTTAACACAAATTATGAAGTTTTTTTGGAAAATGGCATCTATTTTGCCTAAAGAGTTTTCTTGGATTTAGGCTTTTCGCGCTCAATCTATCCCTAAAAGTTCTCGGAGAATCCCAAATTCCAGTTTAGCATTCCCTTAAAATAATATGAGATTAGAATTTGAACCTAATACATCGGCTCTTCCGTTTGTCGAAAATGAAATTGTCAGTCAAAGTGTATCTTTCGAAGTTGAAAGAATGCTTCGTGAAGGTGTTAAAGCCGCGCAGGAAGGCAATCGAAGCGACGCTCGAAAACTGCTTTTGCGCGTCACCGAAACTGATGAAAATAACGAAAATGCTTGGCTCTGGCTCGCTTCAATCAGCGAATATCCGGAGGAATTGCTCGTTTTTCTGAACAATGTTTTAAGAGTCAACCCGAATAACGAACGCGCTCTGGAATGGCATCAAGCAACCAAATCGCTGCTCGCCAAAACGCTCGTTCAGCGCGGAATCGAGGCGACGAACGACGACCGCCGGGATTTCGCCCGGCAATGTTTTGAACAAGCCCTCCAGCACGAAGCCGGAAACGAAATGGCCTGGCTTTGGATGGCTTCCGTGGCCGATACGGAAGAAGAAAAAACGTCGTATTTTGAAAAAGTCCTGAGCATCAATCCCGACAACGAAGATGCCCAAACTTCACTCAAATCATTTCAATCTCAAAAAACGCAAAAACTCTTGCACGAAGCACTTTCCGCCGCCTTTGACGGCGATCATTCTTCGGCCCAAGAAATGCTGGCAACGGTTTTAAGCCAAAACGCCGGACTCGAAGATGCCTGGGTTTTAAAATCGCATCTGGCAAATTCGTTTGAAGAACGCGCCGAATGTTTCTTAAAATTGCGCGTCTTAAATCCTGAAAATGAAATGGCAAAGGCTAATCTCGCCTCGTGGCGTGAATTGGCTGATAAAGTTGCGGCGATGCCGCCCAAGCCGGAAGTAATTCAGGAAGTTGCCGTCCAAGCCGAGGAACGCGAAAATCTTTTCAACGAATCTTTCGATGAAAAAACTTTATTCGCCGATCTTTTCGATGAAACTTCTTCAAACGAAGAAATTTCCGCAGAATTTTCAAATTATCCGGTCACCGAATCTTTCGCTGCCCGCGAACCGGAAAAAGCAACCGAAGATTTTTCAGCCGATTTTACGACCGAAAGCGAGGCGGAAAATCAGGTTTTGAAATTTGACGAACCGGAATCCGCGAGTTTTGACGAACCGGAAAGTGCTTTACCGCAACCAAAACATTTTACCGAAGAAGATTTATATTCTGATGAGTTTTCGCACTTTGACAGCCTGACGCAAAACCTTAGTTCTGGTTCAGGTTTTCAGCCGGAACAAAAATTTGCCGATTTCACCGAACAGGAATCCGCTCATACCGAACAGGAATCCGGACAAAATCAATTCTCAGAAACAACTTTAGAATTTTTGCCAACGGAATCACCGGAAACGGCTTCATCTGACAAAGAATTTCAAAACCCGGAAGTTCAATTTGAATCAAACGAACCGCCGGAAACCGTCCGGGAAGTTCCCGAAGATCATAATGATTTTGCGGCTCAGCTCGAAGCCGAAGAAGCCGAAATGAAATTGGCTTTTGATCAATTAACCGGAAATCGGGAAGTTACGGAAAATCACGAAGCGGAGAATCATCTCCAGACATTGGCCGAATCACCGGCAATTCACGAAACTGAAACCCAAGCAATTCACGAAACTCAATCGCCGGATAATGACGAAGCAGAAAATTATGCGGCCGACTTTTCAAACGCATCCGAATCGGGTGAGGTCCAAGCGGAAAGCGCAGAAAGTTTTGCCGAAGTAATCAGCGAGCCGATAGCCGAAGAGCCGGCCTTTGACGAATGGAAAAACACTTCGCCAAACATCTTTTTTAATTATTCGGAGCCGAAACCCGAAAATTCTCACGAAACACAACCCGCAGAATTGACCGCCAATCACCCGATCGAAGAATTTACTCAGCCGGAAACAACCGTCACGGAAGAAGTTCCGGCGGAAGTTTCCGAAGTCCGCCAAGCAGAATCGGCCGCGCCGGAAATGATCGCCGAAAATAATTATCTGCATCAATTCTCAGAAAATGCAGAAACTTCGCCGGCCTTTCATTCAACAGAATCTTTTCAAACCGCCGAGTCTTTTCAAACCGCCGAGTCTGCACAGCAATCTTTTCAAACCCCCGAGACTTACTCGAACGAATCAGTTGAAGTTGCCGAGGCACCGGCCGAAGAGCAATTTTCATCGGAGGCTGAAGAATCGGTTGAGCCGCAAGTCGAAGAAGAGTTTTCACAACCGAAAGCCGAAATGCTTCTGTGCCCCTTCTGCAATTCTGAAAACGAAAGACAAGCCTTTTCGTGCGGTTCGTGCCAGACCATTCTGACGCTTTCCGATCTGGAAATGCTTCTCGGCCAACAAAATGCGAATGAAGAAAAACTCCAGAAAGCAGTCGAAAGTCTCGAACGCGAAAATGAAAGCTACGGTCTTAGTGCCGAACAACTCACCGGTCTTGGGGTCGGACACATAAATCTCAAGAATTACCGGCAAGGTTTCTTTTATCTGCAAGAAGCGGTGCGAATGAATCCGAACAATGTTCTGCTCGACGCGCAAGTCAACGCTTTGGCAATTCGTCTGGCGGAAATTGAAGAACAGCAAAGCGTTCACGATTCAATGTCGAAAAACTGCAAGATTTTAGTGGTTGACGACAGCCCGACGGTTCGCAAATTGATTTCGGGCAAGCTCGAAAAATGCGGACACGAAGTCATTTGCGCGGTTGACGGAGTCGATGCACTTCAAAAAATGAACGATATAATGCCGGATTTGATTTTGCTTGATATTACGATGCCGCGAATGGACGGCTATCAAGTCTGCAAACTTATCCGTAATAATGAAGCGACCAAAGACGTGCCGGTCGTGATGATTTCAGGCAAAGACGGATTTTTTGACAAGGTGCGCGGCCGAATGGCGGGAACAAGCGGCTATATCACAAAACCGTTCGGACCTGAAACTTTGATGAAAACCGTTGAAACTTACTTAAGCTAAAATTCAAATGAACAAAGCAGTCCCTAATATTGCCCCGTTATTTGATTTATCCTCACTAAATTTAACAGACTTCTCCGATTCATTTTTCTCCGATCAGCAAACGGCAAATTCAGATGACGAAAAATTCATCGTCTTTTTTTTAGACGGTGAATTGTTCGCCGTTTCCGCCGAACAGGTAACGGAAGTCGTGCGTCCGCTCGCGGTGACGCTCTTGCCCAATTCTCCGCCGTGGCTCTGCGGCATTGCCAATTTGCGCGGCGAGATAATTTCCATTTTGAATCTCTCGAAAATCTGCAACAAAAAATCGGCACCCGTTTCATCAAAAAGCAAACTCATCGTTTTAAAACCGAAAAATTTCGCGTCTCCGGTCGCTTTTCCGGTTGACCGGCTGAGCGAGCTGATTACCTTGCCGAAAGAAGCGATAGAACCGGCCGAAGATTTTTGTTTTTCCGGAAAAGCCCTGCACGAATCGAATTTTGTTCACTTGCTCGACACGGAGAAACTTTTTTCATCGCTTTTGCATAATTCCTGAATGAAGGCTTTTGTATCCCGGAGAAAATTATGGCTCGTTACACACCAAACTCACTGCTCAATTCGCTCAAAGGAAAAATCTGGCTGGCAACCAGTGCGCTGGCTTTTTTTATTTGCACTTTCGGCTTGATTTCTTATCTGATTGTTTCTTTTGTCGTCAATGATACGTTTTACGCGGTTTTTGTGCCGTTTCTCTTTCTCGCTTTTACGGTCATGGTTTTCGGTTGGTGGCTCTCGAACGAAGTAGTCAGCCCGATTGAAAAAGTTTCACTGCTCGCCAAAAGTCTGGAACGAAGCGCATCAACCTTACTTCCCAAAACTTCCGGTTCAATCGAAACCGACGAACTTCTCGAAACGCTTCACCGCAACAGTTTGCAAATGCAAAAGCTCGTTACTTTAATGGACGAAGTGGCGGCGGGCAACACGGATGTAGCGCTTACGCCTTTGCAAAACAGCGACCGTTTGACCGCCGCGTTTCAAAAACTGCTTGCCAAAGTTGCCGACTCGATTGACGCCAAACAGAAACTCGAAAGCCTACAAAACTCGGTCGGGCAAATGACGGAAGAAATTTCGCGCGTCCGCAAATTCAATCTGGACGCGCTCGTTGCGACCGATTTTAAGGAAACAAAGGAAATCAGCGAAACGCTGAAATTTTTGCTCAATCATCTGAACGGAGTCGTCACGCAGGTTCGCAACGATTCGGGGCAAACGCAAACTTCGGCGACGGCAATCCGCAAAATGCTTCAATCATTGATTCTGCATGATGAAGTTAGGATTCAAGAGATGAATCAAGCCGCCATTACGCTCAAGCAAATTCCGAACAGCGTTCTGAAAATTTCCGAAAACTTTTCGGGCGCGCTGCATGCCGCCAATCAATCCATTGAAAAAGCGCGCAAAGGAACGCAAACCGCGCAGGAAAATGTAAACGCCGTCGCCTCGCTTCGCAAACAATTGCAGGAAGCGATGAGCCGCATCGGCCGGCTTAACGAACGCTCGCAGGAAATCGGTAAAATCGCCAAAACGGTTGAGGATTTGGCACATCGGACAAACACGATTGCGCTCAATGCGGCGATTCAAGCCGGCGAACTCGGCGAACAAGGACGCGGATTTTCAGTTGTCGCCGAAGAAATCAACCGGCTTGCCGGACGCGCCGAAAACACCAACAAACAAATTTCGGTGCTCAATAAATCAATTTCGGCGGACCTCAATGAAGTCGAACGCACTCTGCAGTCAAGCGTTCAGGAAGCCGCCAATTTATCCACCTTTGCCGTCGAAACCGGCTCTTCTTTGAGCGAACTCGAAAAACATATTACACAGATTTTGAATCTGCAAGGCCAATTGACCGCCGATTCAAGCGAACAATCCGCCGAAACCGAAAAAGCTTTTCAGGTTTTCGTCGGTTCGATTGCCGAGACCGAAACGTCGGTTGAATATCTGAAACAATCGGAAAAATCAATCGCCGCTTTGACTGCGACATTCGGAAATTTGTTGTTGTCGGTTGACGAATTCAAATTGCCGCCATCTTCCGGCGAAGCCAATCTGCGGATTGAAAGAATGAGCAATTTCTCCAATACTTTTGAGAAAAGTGCTCCCAATTTGACATTTCAAAAGAGTTAAAGATGTCCAAAAAACTCCGGGAGAATACCGTTGAAGTTTTTCTTCGCCAATCTTTATAGGCAAATCTTTCCGCTCTCGTTTCTGAAAAAAACAGATATTAGGAGAAAGTCCAAAAATGCAAAAATATATATTATTCGGCTTATTAGGCAAACTTTCTTCCTTGCTCGCCGCCGTTTTGCTTCTTCTCAGCGTGATTTTGGTAGTCGTTTCCTATCTTGATTTAACGCAAAACAAACTGGCCGGCGCGATGACCACGCTTTTCGCCGCCGTGACGGCGATTTTTGCGCTCGCCGCCGTCAATTTTTCCAATTCAAAACTGAGCCGCCAAATCAATACCGCGACCGAAATCGCGCATCACATTTCAAACGGCGAGGTGATCGAAGATTTTCCCGAAGAAGATAATGATTTGGTTTTCGCGCTCAAGGAAACTTCCGATTATTTGCAGGAAAAATCGGCAATTGCCGACCGCATTGCGAAAGGCGATTTATCGGCGGACATTGTTCCGCGCTCCGATTCGGATGCGCTCGGCAATTCGTTAAAAAATATGATTGAAAAACTTCGCGCCTCCGTGCAAACGCAGGACGAACGCGAGCGCCTTGAAAAATCAATCAAAAAACTCTTGGAAGAAGTTTCCGAAGTCGCCGCCGGAGATTTGACCGTGCAGGCGGAAGTTTCGACGGAAATTACCGGCGCGATTGCGCGTTCGTTCAACTTTATGACGACCGAACTGCGCTCTTTAATCAAACAGGTGAAAGACGTCACGTTTCAGGTTTCGACTTCCGCCAATGCAATTAACGACACGACCGAACAGCTCGAACGCGGAAGCGAAGCGCAAGCCTCGCAGATTTCGCGCACCACTTCGGCAATCGCCAATATGGCTTTGCAGATTCAGGAAGTTTCGGAAAACGCCGCGCTTTCGGCGCAGGTCGCCGCCGACTCTCTCGGCAATGCGCGTTACGGCACAAAAGCCGTGCAGGACAATATCAACGCGATGATTTCGATTCGCAAACAGGTTCAGGAAACGGCCAAACGAATTAAAAAACTCGGTGAACGCTCGCAGGAAATTTCGCAAATCGTCGGGCTTATTGACGACCTGTCAGACCGCACGAGCCTGCTTGCCTTGAACGCCAGCCTGCAGGCCTCCGCCGCCGGTGAAGCCGGCAAAGGTTTCGCGCTGGTGGCCGAAGAAGTCGAGCGTTTAGCCGAGCGTTCAAATCGTTTGACCCGCCAAATCGGCACGCTGACGCAGACGATTCAATCGGAAACAAAAGATGTCGTCGCTTCGATGGAAGAAACGATTCACGAAGTCGTGATCGGTTCCACACTGGCCGATAAAGCCGGACAAACGTTGGTCGAAATCGAACTTGTTTCAACGCGGCTGGCCGAACTTATTCAATCAATTTCCGAATCAGCCAAACGTCAAGCCGAAAGTTCCGATGATATTTCCAAAGCGATGGGAAATATTTCAAAAGTTACGGAACTCGTGCAAATCGGCTCAAAACGCGCCGCCGAATCGGTTAAAATGCTGGTTGAACTTTCTGATGAACTGCGCGGTTCGGTCGCGCCGTTCAAACTACCCGAAGACCGCACCTCACGCCGCATCGCTCAAACAAATTCAAGTCTGTTTTTGAATTAAATTCTCTATGGAAAGCCAAATTCTACAAGATTTTATCGAAGAAGCCGAAAGTTCTCTGCCGATGATTCGCAACGGTATTTTGGTTTGCAGTCAGGAAGGAAACTCCGGCGGCGCACTGGAAAATTCTCTGCGCTACACCAAAGCGATAAAAGATGCCGCCGTCCTGGTCGGCTTGGACGAAATCGGCAAAGTCAGCGCAAAACTCGAACAAAAACTCAAAAATATCGTCGGCACAATCGAATCACTTTCCGATTTGCAAACCCGTAATCTGCTTGATAATCTGGCCCAACTCGAAGCCTTACTGGCGAACCTGAATTTCGGCACCAATGATTTTTCACTGAATTTTGACGGATTTGTTGACGAATCGTTTAAAAATCTGGGATTTGATGCGCCGGAAAAAGACGCGCCCGACTTTTCGGCCGAAAGCGAAAATTTCTCCGAATCGGTCGCTGAAGACGAATTTGAAGGCTTTGAAATTGACGAGGAAATGCTCGAAATTTTCGCCATGGAAGCCGAAGACCTTCTGCGGAATATCGGTTCGCATCTTGAAATTTTAAAGTCCGCCCCAAATGACCGCGAGGCGCTTCTTGAAATTCGCCGCAACGCCCACACATTAAAAGGCTCGGCCGGAATTGTCGGACTCAAACCGCTTTCTCGTTTGGCGCATCGCGTCGAGGATTTGCTCGATTATCTGGCGGAAAAACAAATTAACAGCAACCGGAAAATCTTTGAACTCCTGGCGACTTCGACCGATTGTCTGAGTGCGCTCGCCAGCGGCGAAAAGTCAGCCCAATTATCAAATAGAATCGAACTGCTTTATCGCAATTTCGATGAAACCTTCAATTCGCTCAAAAAAGGAAAAGCCGAAAAAGTTTCGCCAACGGTTAAATCAGCTTTTGCAACGGCCGCCCGGCAGAAAGCTGAAAACCAGCCAGTCGCCGCCAATCCCAAATCAATTGTCCGCGTTTCGCTTGAAAAACTCGATGAACTGGTCAGATTAGTCGGCGATCTGGTTATCAGCCGTTCGGTTTTTGAACAGCGTTTGGTTGAATTTGAAAAACAAATCAGCGAACTTCAGCACAACACAGATCGTTTGATGCGTTCGACCAGCAAGCTCGAAACCGAGTTTGAAGCCGGAATGCTTCAAACTCCGAGTTCCAAATTTCAAATTCCAAGCCAATCGAATTCATCGCTGATTTCTCAGCATTCCACCTTCAATTTCGACGCGCTTGAATTTGACCGCTACACCGAATTTCATCAAACCACCCGCGAATTACTTGAAACTTCGGGCGATACGTCCGCCATCAACGGAGAACTCGATAATCTTCACGGAAACCTCGAATTACTGTTCGACACGCAAAGCCGTTTGATTGAAGAAATGCACGACAAACTGCTGCGTTTGCGAATGGTTAAGTTTGGCTCGCTGACGGCGCGGCTGCACCGCACCGTGCGCGTGACCTGCGAAGAGGAAAAGAAACAGGCCGACTTGATTATCGAAGGCGAACAAATTGAAGTTGACACGCAAATTCTCGATTTGCTGGTCGAACCGCTTCTGCATCTTTTGCGAAACTCGGTCGCCCACGGCATCGAATCGCCCGAGATGCGCCGGCTTTTAGGAAAACCCGAAAAAGGAAAAATTCATTTGCGTCTGCACAGCGAAGGCACGCACGTAATTTTGATCGTGACCGACGACGGACGCGGTATTTCGGCAATGGCTTTGCGGGAAAAAGCCGTCAAAAATGGTTTTATTTCGCAAGCTGAAGCCGATCAAATGAGCGAAGAAGACGCATTCTCGCTCGGCTTTCTGCCCGGTCTGACAACTGCCGAAAGCGTCAGCCAAACAGCCGGACGCGGCGTTGGAATGAACATTGTCAAAACGAGCGTTTTGCGCGGACAAGGTACGATTTCGATTGCATCTGAACCGCAAAAAAGCACAACTTTCACAATTCGCATGCCGATGGCGCTGGCCATCACCCGCGGACTGCTGGTTAAAATGAACGGACAAATGTTCGCCTTTCCGCTCAAACTCGTCAAACAGGTCAGTGAAATTTCCGTTCGTGAATTTGAAAATTTAG
>JBDTZT010000736.1:0-2695 GCA_040005005.1 Actinomycetota bacterium | reverse complement strand
GACGGCGGAAAAACAGCCGATCGCGCAGGATTATACGGGCATCGGGACGGTTGCGCCCGCCGAACAATCAACCGTCGCAGCTTCGATCTCGGCGCAAATCAAACAGATGCGCCTGCTCAAAAATCAATCCGTCAAACAGGGCGAAGTTCTCGCCGTGCTGGCTTCGCAGGATTTACAGGCACAACTTACGGAGGCGAAAGCCGTGCTCGACGAAGCAAAACTCAATCTCGAAACCCTCCAAAAAGTGACGATTCCGCAAACCAGCGCCCAGACGGAAAAAGATTTGTCGGACGCGCGGGCCAACGCCGACAATGCCCGCACAACTTATGAACGGCGCAAAGATTTATACGACAAGGGCGGACTTTCGCTGAAGGAACTGGAAGCCTCGCGTCTGGCTTGGACGAACGCCGAAAATGCCTTGCGGCTCGCTGAGAAGAATTTAAAACTAAATACTTCCGCCGTTAATCCGAACGCCCGCGCGATCGCCGAAAACAAGATCAGACAAGCTCAAGAAAGAATCAATTCAATAAATACGCAGGCAAATCTGGCGGAAGTTCGCGCCCCCATTTCGGGCGTGGTGACCGATCAATTTCAATTTGAAGGCGAATTCGCCGCGCAAGGCGCCCGTCTTTTGACAATTTCCGACATCGGTGCGGTCATCGTCAAAGCAAATTTTGCCGATACGGTGATCGCCGGTTTGCAGACGGGCGATGCGGTGACGATTTATTTGCCGTCCGCGCCCGACGAACGAATGGCGGGAAAGATAACTTTAATCAGCCGTTCGGCGGATACGCAAAACCGGACGGTCGAAGTTTGGGCAAATTTTGCGAACAGCCGCGGATTGCTTCGCGCCGGCGATTCGGTGCAGTTTATGATTTCCGCCAAGCCTGCGAATGATGCTGTGGTCGTGCCCGCTGCCGCTGTCACGCTCGACGCTTCAAATTCCGACGAAGGCACGGTGATGACGGTTGACGACGCCTCAGTCGCACACGAAACAAAAGTCAAGGTCGGCATTAAACAAGGCGCTAAAATTCAAATAACGGAAGGCTTGGAAGGCGGCGAAACCGTCGTCACGGAAGGCAATTACGCTTTGCCCGACGGCACCAAAGTCGAAGCGGCGAAAGAGGAAAATAAAGATGAGGAAAAATAATGAAAAATGAAAAATGAAGAATTAAAAATGAAAAGTGACAGACTCGACAACTAATATTTTCCATTTTCCGTTTCTAAAGAATTATGAATTTAGCCCGCACAATTTCAGAGCAAAAACGCGCCGTGATGGTCGTGATCGGGCTTTTGTGTCTTTTGGGAATTTATGCCGCGTGGCAATTGCCGACGGCGATTTTTCCGAACACGGATTTTCCGCGCATCATTATCACGATTGACAACGGCGAAGTTCCCGCCGATCAAATGCTTGTTGCCGTGACGCGTCCGATTGAAGAAGCGATGAACGGAATTCCGGGCATCCGGCGGATCAAATCAACAACCGCCCGCGGTTCGGCGGAAGTTAATTTGTTTTTCGATTGGAGCGTTGATCCGAAGGAATCTTTGGGACTCGTACAGGCACGTCTCCCGCAAGTCGCGCTGCCGCAGACAGCGAAAATCAGCCGCGTTGACCGTTTGACTTTTGCCGTCTTTCCGGTCGTCGGCTACAGTCTGATTTCCGATAAACGCGACACGACAATGCTGCGCGACATTGCGGCCTATACAATTCGGCCGCGTCTGGCGCGGCTTTCGGGAGTCGGCGAAGTCAACGTACAGGGCGGCAAAGTGCGCGAATTTCACATCGAAATCAACGCCGAAAAACTCGCGGCGCGAAATATTACGGTGCAGCAGATTTCCGATGCCGTGAAGAATGCCAACATCGTTGCTTCGCCCGGTTTGATCGAAGAAAATCATCAGCTCGAACTCGCGCTTGTGAGCGGTCAGGCAACTTCGCCCGACGAACTAAATTCAATTGTCGTCGCGACCGTCGGCGGCGCAAATGTTTTGGTTTCCGACATTGCTACGGTGCGCGAAGGCACCGAACCGAATTACACGATTGTGACTGCCGACGGACAAGAATCCGTTTTGATAAACGTTCTCCGCCAGCCCGACGCGAATACCGTGACCGTCACCGACGAAGTTAAAACCGAACTCTCGGCGATCGAAAAAACTTTGCCGAAGGACATCCGCGTGGCGCCGTATTACGACCAATCGCTGCTGGTCAGAGATTCAATGAATTCCGTCAGAGACGCGATAATTTTGGGTTTGATTTTGTCGGTTGTCATTCTTTACGCTTTTCTGCGCAATCTCGGCACGACTTTGGTGGCGATTCTGGTGATTCCCGTGACTATCTTGGCAACTTTTCTGGCGATGTATCTTGTCGGGTTGTCGCTCGATTTGATGACGCTCGGCGGTGTGGCGGCGGCGATCGGTCTGGTAATTGACGATGCGATTGTCGTCGTCGAAAATATTTACACGCATTTGCTGCACGGCGAATCGAGACTTGAAGCCGTTCAAAAAGCGATTTCCGAAATTACTGTACCGATCATCGGTTCGACAATTACGCCCGTCGTCGTCTTTCTGCCGCTCACGCTGCTGACCGGCGTCACCGGCGTTTTCTTTCGTTCGCTGGCTCTGACGATGGCGGTCGCGCTGCTGACGTCGCTGGTTTTGGCTTTGACTTTCACGCCCGTTTTGGCGGAAAAATTCGTTA
>JBDTZT010000735.1:0-2696 GCA_040005005.1 Actinomycetota bacterium | reverse complement strand
AAAGGTTTTTCCGTGACGATTCCGCATAAACAAAGCATTATCAAACATCTCGACTTTTTGGACGAAACCGCCGCAAAAATCGGCGCGGTCAACACAGTAAAAATCGTTGATGGCCGCCTTTTCGGCTACAACACCGACGCGCAGGGTTTTATCGCTCCCTTGCTAAAAACCTACGGCGATTTGAAAAATGCGAAAGTTGCCATTTTAGGCGCCGGCGGCTCGGCTCGCGCTTGCGTTTACGCGCTCAATAACGCAGGCGCGGAAGTAACGATTTTCGCCCGAAATCTCGAAAAAGCCGAATCTTTGGCAAACGAATTTCAAGTCGAATTAAAAGAATTACCAAAAACCAAAGACCAACAGCCAAAAACCGATTTCGGTGATTTCGACATTCTCGTCAACACCACGCCTTTGGGAATGAAAGGCAAAGCCGAAGGCGAAACACCTGTTTTAGCCGAACAATTAAAAGGATTGCAGCTCGTTTACGATTTGGTTTACACGCCGTTTCAAACTCGCCTGATGACCGAAGCCGACAAGGCGGAAATCCCGAAAATCGGCGGACTTGCAATGCTCATCGCGCAAGGCGCGGAACAGCAAAAAATCTGGACGGGACTCGACGCGCCGATCAAGGAAATGAGCCGTGCGGCTTTGGAAAGATTAAGCTGAATTTATAAAAAATAATCAGTTTCGATTTTCCATTCAAAGGGTTTATTGAATGTTTCAAAGGTTTTCAGCTCTTTTGAACGATAAGTTTTCCAGCGAGTTTTATCTTTCGGCTTGCCCGAGATATTTCCGGTCGTAATCTGCACCTTTCCCGTCAGAAAATTATAACTGCGGTCTTCGAATTCGCCCGTGTTTCTTTGAGTTTCGGTTTTATCCGCGCCGATCAATGCAAAGGCGCCGTTTTGATAACGAAACTTGTAAATATGATTCGACATTCCCCAACCACCCGCGTTCATAAAGATTTGAAAATTGAACTCCAAAATTCCTTTGACAATGTGAACTTCTTGAAAAGGCTCTTCCATTGTCGGCGAATCCGCCATCACGATAAAAGTGTTGCTTTGCACAACGAGTTTGTATTGATCATTTTCCCAAAACAAAACAGCTAAAATACGTGGATTCGTGTCGAAAACTTCTCCGCCCAAACCGTCGTTTTTATTGAGAAACTTTTCTTGATTGGCTTTGATGACGAGCGCAAAATCCTTTCTTTTGTCGCCGTTCAAATCGCCTTCGGCTTGACCCATTACTTTCCAGCCCGCCGGAATAAAATCTGCTGGGCGCACCGCAGATTTTGGCAAAACCGGATAGTCCGATGCTGTCGGCATCGTAAAATCCTGTTGCCCGAAAATTGTTTGAACGCTGCAGAGAAAAACTAGTGTCAGTAAAATTCTTTTCATAAAACTGTTAAAATTCTAATTTGCAATCATAGCAGAAAATCCGTTTGGGGATAATACTTTTATGAACGAACGATACAGCCGACAAATTCTGTTCCGCGAAATCGGCACGGGCGGACAGGAAAAACTGTTTAATTCGAGAGTTTTGCTCGTCGGTTGCGGCGCACTCGGCGCGTCGCACGCCGAGATTTTGGCGCGGGCGGGAGTCGGATTTCTGCGGATTGTTGACCGCGATTTTGTCGAGTTCACAAATCTTCAAAGACAAACGCTTTATTCCGAATCCGATGCAAAAGAACGTTTACCGAAAGCGATTGCGGCGAAAAATCGTCTGGCGGAAATCAATTCGGAAATCGAGGTCGAGCCAATCGTCGCGGACGTAAATCATTCAAATATCGAAAGTTTTATAAAAGACGTTGATTTGGTTTTGGACGGCACGGATAATTTTCAGATTCGTTATTTGATCAACGATGCTTGTGTCAAATTACAGAAACCTTGGATTTACGGCGCGGCAGTTTCGTCTTACGGCACGACGATGACGATTTTGCCGAATGAAACGCCGTGTCTGCGCTGTATTTTTGAGGAAATTCCCGATGCGGGAAGCTCGCCGACGTGCGACACGGCGGGCGTAATTCAGCCGATAATTGCGAGCATTTCGGCGATTCAGACGACCGAAGCCTTGAAAATCTTAACCGGAAATTTGGATATACTTCACAAATCGCTGATTCAAATTGACGTTTGGCAAAACGATTGGCGCAAGATCAAACTGGGTGCGCCAAACGAAGATTGCGAAACCTGCGCGCGCACAAATTTCGAGTTTCTTGACGCCGATTCAAGCGAATTTTCCGCCGTTTTGTGCGGACGCAACGCCGTTCAAATCGCACCGCCGCGCCCCGTCCAGATTGATTTAGCCAATCTTGCCGAACGCTTGAAAAACCTCGGCGAAGTCAAACAAAACGAATATCTCGTGCGCTTTACTGCGGGCGAAAACGAACTGACCGTTTTCCGCGACGCCCGCGCCATAATTCGCGGAACCGACGATGTTTCTGTGGCGCGTTCGCTTTATGCAAAATTTGTCGGAGTTTAGTTTATGGAAAAAATTTGTGAATGTTGTCAGCAAATAATTCCAAAATTTGAAAACCTTTCAAAAGCTAATGAAAAATTGTTCGCTAAACATATCTTGAAATTGGTCCCATTTCAGCGATAAATAAGCTCCGCGAAATTACCAATTCATCTTTGAGAGATGCAAAACTTTGGGTTGACCATTGCGACGAATACGTTTATAGAAAAACTATTCTCTGCACGTAT
>JBDTZT010000734.1:0-2697 GCA_040005005.1 Actinomycetota bacterium | reverse complement strand
GCGTCCATTCCGGGTAATACTATATTTTCCTTGGCTTCGACTTGTTTAATTTCGGAAAGTCCGAAAAAATAAAAGTGTGGAAGAAATTTTCGGCAGCGGCGGACTCATCGCCAAATATCACAAAGACTACGAACACCGCCTCGGACAAATCAAAATGGCGGAAGCCGTGCTTCGCGCCTTTGAAGAAAAAAAACACCTGATCGTCGAGGCTGGAACCGGCACGGGCAAGACGTTGGCCTATCTCGTTCCGGCGATCGCGGCGGCGCTCGGCAGCCGGAAACGCGTCATCATTTCGACCGGCACCAAGAATTTGCAGGAACAATTGATGGAAAAAGACATTCCGTTTCTGCAAAAGGTGATGCCGAAGAAATTTACCGCCGCATATATGAAAGGCCGCTCGAACTACGCGTGTCTTTACAAAATCAAAAAGGCGGAAAATCAGCCAATCTTAGAAGGTTTGGACGAAATGGATTATTTCGACGAAGTTCGTCAATGGGTGCGTGAAACCGAAACGGGCGACCGCGCCGAACTGACGAATCTGCCCGAAAATATTTCGTTCTGGTCGCGCATCAACGCCAAATCCGAGACCTGTATCGGACAGCAATGTCCCGATTTTGAAGCGTGTTTTATCACCAAAATGCGCCAGCGGGCCGACGAAGCCGATCTGGTCATCGTCAATCATCATCTCTTTTTCGCCGATTTGAATGTGCGGGGCAATCAATACGGCAAGGTTTTGCCTGATTACGGCGCGGTCATTTTTGATGAAGCGCATCTGATCGAAGATATCGCCGCCGATTATTTCGGCTTTCAGATTTCAAGTTTTCAAATTGACGAACTCGCCCGCGACGCGGACGCGTTGCCGTTGGGCGACGCGGTAGCGATGCGCGATTTGACGAAAATCGCCGCGAAAATCGTCGGACTCGCCGACCAATTCTGGATTCGTTTCACGCAGGTTCGCAACCAGGACGGACGTTTTCCGCTCGTTCCGAACGCTTTTGCCCAAAAAGATAATCGCGGCGATGTTCAGGCGACGCCGCTCGGCGAAGCATATTTCGTGCTTGATTCCGCGCTCGAAAGATTGGAAACGGCGGTTGACGTGCACGCCGAAAAAATCCCCGAAGCCGAAAGTCTTTTGAAACGGGTCCGGCAGGCGCGTTTCGATTTGGATTTTATCTGCACGCAATCGGAGAAAAATTACGTCTATTGGCTCGAAAAACGCGGGCGCGGAATTTTCCTTCGCGCGTCGCCGATCGATGTTTCCGCGCTTTTGCAGGAAAAACTTTTCGACAAAACCGAAACCGTCGTTTTAACGAGTGCGACGCTTTCAACGAACGGCAAATTCAATTTCATCAAAGACCGTTTGGGACTTGACGACGACAAAAAAACCGAAACGCTGCTCGCGCCGTCGGCTTTCGACTACGAAAAACAGGCGATTATTTATATTCCGAAAGCGATGCCCGACCCGCGCTCGCCTGATTTTACGCAGATGGCGGCGGGCGAGATTATCAAACTTCTGCAAATTACGAACGGACGCGCCTTTGTTCTTTCGACCAGCAATTTCGGGATGAACGCGCTCTTTGAGCTCGTCTCGATGCGCGTCAATTATCCGTGTCTGGTGCAAGGTTCGATGTCGAAAGCCGGACTGCTCGAAAGATTCCGCAAAACTCCGAACGCCGTACTGTTCGCCACCTCGAGCTTTTGGCAAGGCGTTGACGTGCGCGGCGAACAGCTTTCCTGCGTCATCATTGACAAACTCCCGTTCGCCGTTCCAAGCGACCCGATCGTTGCGGCCCGCACTAGATTCATTGACGACAACGGCGGCAAATCCTTCTTCGACTACTCCGTTCCGCAAGCCGTCATCACGCTCAAACAGGGAATCGGACGATTAATCAGAAGCAAAACCGACAAAGGCGTGATTGCACTGCTCGACACCAGATTACGCACAAAATCCTACGGCAAAGATTTTCTAAACTCTTTGCCAAAAACGCGCATTACCTCAGAATTGAAAGATGTGGCAGATATTTTTATAGACTAATAAAGATATTTCGGAATAGAATGTAAGGAAAAATTATCTCAGAGGTAAATAAAATGCAAGAAGTTTTAGATGAAATAGTTGAAAAAGTTCCGACTTTAACCAGTGCGGAACGGCGCGAATTAATCCAACTTTTGCAGGAAGAAGAACGCAAAGCAAAAACGAACGGTAAAAAAGGTTCTGTTCATCCGAATACGATTTGGGTTAAAGAGCATCGCGCCGAATACGCGGGAAAATATGTGGCCTTAGACGACGGCAAACTTGTCGGCATAGGCAAAAATTATCCCGAAGCCTTAGTCGTAGCGAAACAGAACGGAAGCAAAAAGCCAATGATAACTTATATTTTTCCGCCGGATAGCGAACCTTTCGGAGGTTGGTAAGTTTTGTATAATTTGAATTTTGAAAACCTCATTTTGTATAACGCGGGTGAAGCCGGAATTACCGTTAAAGTTGAAAGATGTGGCGGATATTTTTAACGATTAAACAAGAGTTTTTATGAAAATCAGCCGATGGATATATGTTCCTCTTTATACTGCAATTTTTTATGCGGTTTTTATGTACGTCTTCGGGCAGACATTCGGTTTTGGAAGTTTCTTGTATTTCCTGGTTGCCGGTGCGTTGATGGGACTTATATTGCAATACACAAACACTACAAAAGCAAGGAG
>JBDTZT010000733.1:0-2699 GCA_040005005.1 Actinomycetota bacterium | reverse complement strand
AATTTGCGCGATCAGAAAAGCGATGATTAATTTAACATCATATTCATTTTCAGAAATCGTCGGGTCTTTCATCAGAACTTCCTGAACGATAAAGATTGAAGAAGCGGTAATTACTGTTTGAATTCCGTCGTTATAAAGCAAGTAAGCTATTAAAAATCTCAAAGTTTGCCGGAGTTTAAAAAGTTCTCGAAAGGTTTCGACCAGTTCGCCGAATCCGGCGGCAACAAAGTTTTTGCCTTCAGGAACCGCCCTGACCGGCTTTCGTTTTTTTAATAAAGCAAACGTTATCAAAGCGAAGCCGCCCCACCAAATTCCCGCTGTCAAAAGACAAATCCGCACTGCCATGCCGGTCGAAACACCGAGCGATTCGGCGTTTTTGAGGAAAATCAGATTTGCAAAAAGAACCAATACGCCGCTTGCGTAACCTGCGGCGAACCCCCAACTTGAAACTTTGTCGCGCTGGTCTTCGGTCGTGATGTCAGATAAAAAAGAGTTGTAGAAAACTATTGAAGCGCCCGCGCTTAAATTTGAAACAATAAACAAAACAGAACCGAGAACGTACAGATTGCCCTCGACGAAAAACAAAAGGCAACAGGCGACGGTTCCCAAAAAACAGAAAAAAGCCATAAAGGTCTTTTTCAGATTCGTGTAATCGGCAATCGCGCCCATCGCGGGCAGAAAAAATATTTGCAGAAAGACCGAAAGACCGACCGCATACGGGAAAAGCGATTTCGCCGTCACCAAATTATAGCCGCCAAGCGCGAAAACAACGCCATTTTCGCCGACCGCTTTTTGCGCGAGGTCAGTTATGTATTTACCAATCAGTACGCCGACGACGGTTGTAAAAAAAACGGAATTCGCCCAGTCATACATCATCCAGCCGAAAATCTCTTTGCGATTATTTTTTTCGGTAGTAAAAGATTTCATAGTATTTTTCTTAATAGAATTGCTAACTCAACAAACTCAAAATTGCAGGCGTAATATCACTTAAATCTCTAATTCTTTTTGAAACTTCTTTGCTTTTTCGGCCCCAAATGATAGTTGGGACATCATTCAAAGTATGATTGCGAACTGACAAATCTTCTATGTTTCCGTGGTCGCTTGTCAAGATAAAAGTTGTTTTTTCCAAATCAATCCGCTTCAAAGTTTCGCGGATAAATTCGGCCAGCAAAGGCAAATGGATGCGGGCTTTCTCAAAATCCTGATCGTGCCCGATTTTGTCGGTAATAAAATGCTCGTAAAGCGTGAAACGATAATTTTTGGACGTTTCAGCTAGAATCTCAGCTGCCTCAGTTGGTGAAAATGATGGTACATCAACACCTTTTTCCCGTAAAGATTGATTGGTAAAATCGTGAAATATTGCCCTTCGTCCAAGTAAATCGGGCAATTTACGAAACTGCAAACCGGCCGCTTCGACGGCCACGGTCGTCGCAGATTTCCAACGCGGTTTTTCGGCAAAAAATTGCGGCGTGTAAGCATTTACAAAAATATTAGGTTCGATTCCCTTTTGTTTGAGCTGTAAAAAAATTGAGTTCGCGCCGATCAATTCACGCAATTTTTCGTTCGGAAAACCTTGTTTATGATAACCGAGAGTTTTCGGAGCATTGATTCCCGTCAGAATTGTGGTCTGTCCTGACGCGCTTTGCGGGCGACCTTCAACGCCAAGTCTTGGATCAGTCGGAATTAATATTCCATCAAAAATTATTTGCTCTTGGTGACCTGCAAAATGTGCCAGCGGTTCGATATTTTCATTTATTGAAAGCGGATTTTTTGCGTCAATTTCGCCAATACCCAAGCCATCAACAAAAAAGAGGATGACGGCCGGTAAATCATTCTGAAACATTGCATCTAACATAGCAGTAAACTCAAAAAACATAAATCAGTAAATATCCGTCATAATTTGTAATTACTATTTTAAACAACTTTTGATTTAACTTGTTCAAAAAAGGCTTATCATCGTAAAAACCTTGACATCACCTTATAAAATCTTGACATCACCTTATAAAATAAGGTAAATTTCAGACACTATCTCTGTTTTATTGAACTTCAGTATTTTTAATTATCGGTAATTTTTACTTTTGATAGTTTATACTGAGGAGTTTAACCAAAAAAAATTATCTGTTTTGAGGAGGGAAAATTTATGTCTTGGACGAAAAATGATCAGTCCACCCGTTCTTTAGTTTATTCCTTTGCCGTAATTGCTTTAGCGGCAACCGGTCTCTGGTTTGGAGCGAACTACAATTCGGCTGAAGCAAATTCGAAAAATGCTTCATCAAATGTTGCCCCGGCGGCGACTTTTAACGCAGATGCGGCAAGTTTGGGATTAATTCCCGATGCCCCCGTGTCAGGTTGTGGTCAAACTACCGGTTTAACCCCAAGAAATGTAACATTTACGGTTTCGGGCTTAAGCGGCGCAGTTTCAACCGTTAATGTCAGCAATCTTGTTTTCAACCCGATTCATACCTGGGGTTCTGATGTTACCGCCGTTTTGATTGCCCCAAACGGTGCTTCGCAAACATTGTTCGGCAGAACCGGCGCAACCACGGCAACCAGTTGTAACGACAGTTCACCGCTGCAAGGTCCGTATGGATTTTCAGACACCGCCGCCGCGCCGCCTTCAGGTGGTTGGTGGCAAGCCTCGACCGCAGCCACCGGAACTATTCCCATTGCTGCCGGAACTTATCGGACAACGGCTACGG
>JBDTZT010000732.1:0-2703 GCA_040005005.1 Actinomycetota bacterium | reverse complement strand
TGTCGGCTCGGTCGCCTTTATCGTCGGCAGTTTGATTGTCGTTACGATAATTTTTCTGCGCCTGAAATGGAAACACGCGGCCGCCCTTCTTTTGATAACGATGGCGGGCGAAGTCGTTCTCGATCTGACACTGAAATTATTTTTTCAGCGCGCGCGTCCCGAAGCATTTTTTAATTATCCGCTGCCCGCATCTTACAGTTTTCCGAGCGGACACGCGCTCGGTTCATTTTGTTTTTACGCAGTTTTGGCGTGGCTGATCACTTCGCGGATAAAAACGCGCGGCTGGCAGATTTTGATTTGGATATTCGCGCCGATACTTGTTTTTCTGATCGGAATTTCGCGGATTTATCTCGGCGTTCATTTTCCGAGCGATGTTTTGGCAGGATTTACGGCGGCTTTTGTTTGGATTTTGACGATTGCCTTTAGTGATTATCTGTTTAGCAAACGAAACTCCGAAAAAGTTTAATCCAAAGATTTTATGTTAATCTTGTATTCATTTTCGATGTTGTAATCTAATTTCAAAGTTGTAAAAGTACTTTAAATTTGATTTACGGGAGTAATTTATGAAAAAGACAATTTTATTTTTATTGGTCGCAATATTCGGTTTCGGAACTTTAGTCGCCGAAGCGCAAGCGAAAAAAATCGGTATGAAACGCGCTCGTGAGATTGCGATGAAACAAACATCGGGCACAATTAAAAGCTCGGAACTCGAAAAAGAAAAAGGCAAATGGATTTATTCATTCGACATTCGCAACAGCAAAGGAAAGATTACCGAAGTAAATGTTGACGCTTACAGCGGCCAAGTGATCAGCGTCGAAGAAGAAAACGCGCAGAAGGAAGCCGATGAAAAGCGGATGGAGAAAAAGAAAAATTAGTAATGTTTGAGGTTTGATTTGGCAAACGGAAAAATATTTTTAATTTGTCTGATTTTACTTTTGGCGGTTCGTGTTTTTCCGCAAACCGAATCGCCAAAAATTGTTTCCGTTAATAAGACAACGGACGAAATGCGGACAAATGTTGACGACGCAAAACCGATAACGTTGGCGGAAGCGGTTGATTTGGCGTTAAAGCAAGCGTCAAATTACACGTCGGCGCAAATCAACGAACAAATCGCGGCGGAAGATATAAAACAGGCGAAAGCCGGTTTTTACCCGAAAATTTCCGCGTTGCCGAATTTGATTTATACTTCGCCGTCATTTTCCAAACCCGTTGGCGGCAGCCCGCGTCCGCCGTCTTTTCTGGGCGCGAACGCGATTACCGAATATCAGGGGTTGATCAACGCGGCGGGCGAGATTGACGTTTCGGGACGGTTGCAGGCGACGCTCGAACGAAGTCGGAGATTGCTCGAATCGGCGCGTGCGGGAAGTGAAATTGCCCGGCGCGAACTTGTTCAAACGGTCGGCGATGCTTATTATAATCTCGCGCTGGCGACAACTAAACGGCGCGGCGCGGCGATGAATCTGCAATCAGCGCAGGAATTTGAAGCGAACACCAAACTACAGCTCGACGCGGGTGAAATCGCGCCGGTTGACCTGGTTAGAGCGCGTCTTCAAACCGCGCAAAGAGGCGACGAACTGATCCAGGCGCAGACGGAAGAAACTGTTTCGGCGGATGCTTTGCGGTTTCTCGTCGGTTACAATTTTTCCGCGCCGATTGCCGTTGAAGAATTGCTCATCCAATTGCCGCAAACCGATGAAATTGAGCGTTACACTGAAACGGCGATTGCTTCGCGTCCCGAATTTGCCCAGTTTGAAGCCGACAAAAAAGCAGCGGAACAAGACGTGAAAATCGCGCAATCGGAACGCAGGCCGCAGATAAATTATTCGATCAGCGGCGGTTTTATTTCCGATTCGCTGCGCCCGAATCGGATCGGTAATTCGACCGGCGTGCAGGCCAATGTCGGCGTTACGATTCCGCTTTTTGATCGGGGCGCCAGTCGTTCGCGTGAAACGCAGGCGAAACTGAAATTGCGGCAAACGGAAAACAACAAACTTTTGGCACAGCGTCAATTTGTTGAGCAATTTTATGCGGCGCGGACGCAGGCGATTGCCGCCGCTTCGCGCATTAAACAACTTGGGCTGAGCATTACAGACGCGGAGCTAAATCTGTCGGCCTCGCTCGCGCGTTATCGCGCAGGGGAAGCATTGATTATCGAAGTGACCGACGCGCAAAATCTGCTGATCGCGCAAAGACAATCGCTCTATCAGGCGATTTTTGATTATCAAACGGCGCGCGCCAGACTTTTGCGGGCTATCGGACGGTAGATTTTGACTGGAGCCGCCGTCTTGCTCCAGTCTTGGTTGAATTAAGAAAATGAGTGAGGAAAATTTACAAAAAGTTGAAGAAACAGCCGAAACGGAGAATTTTTCCGAGTCTGAAAACGAAGAAACTTCGTCAGCCGAAAGCGACGAGACGGAAGCGTCGCCGCGCCGTAAATTTTTCGTCATTCTCGGAATCGTCGCGCTCGTTTTGCTCTTGATCGGCGTTTATTTTTATCTCGAACGCAATAAAACAACCGCCGAACCAACGGCTGAAACGAAGGAAGAAACCGTTGTCAGTGTGAAAGTCGCGACGGCGGAAAAACAGCCGATCGCACAGGATTATACGGGCATCGGGACGGTTGCGCCCGCCGAACAATCAACCGTCGCGGCTTCGATCTCGGCGCAAATCAAACAGATGCGCCTGCTCAAAAATCAATCCGTC
>JBDTZT010000097.1:0-9044 GCA_040005005.1 Actinomycetota bacterium | reverse complement strand
TCCTGAGGTCTTGACACTTTGGCTTAATTTGTCAACTATTTACGAAATTCAAAACTTATGTTATAAATTTACTCACTTCATAAATTTTTAGCATATAATTGAATTTCGATGAAAAATGGTTTGTATCATTCCGAGTTTGAACACGATTCCTGCGGAGTCGGGTTTGTCGCTGACCTGATGGGAAGAAAATCGCACAAAATTCTCAAAATCGCTATTGAAAGCCTCGTTCGCATGCATCATCGCGGAGCGAGCGGGGCGGAAGAAAACACCGGCGATGGCGCAGGCATCTTAACTCAAATCCCGCACAATTTTTTTGCGCGGGAATGTGAAAGATTGCACATAATTTTACCTGAGCTTGGTGAATACGCCGTCGGAATGATGTTTCTGCCGCAGTGTTCCACTGAAAGAAGGCATTGCGAAAAGACTTTTGAACGAATCGCCGCGGAACACGATTTACAGGTTTTAGGCTGGCGCGACGTGCCGACGAATAATTGGAATCTGGGCGACTCGACCAAAAAAACGCAGCCGTTTATCCGCCAGGTTTTTATTGCTAAGACTGACAAAATCGGCGATACAGCACATTTTGAGCGCAAACTTTACGTCACCCGGCGCTGGACAAAAGAACTTTTGACCCGCGAAAATCCCGACTTTGACGAAACGTTTTACGTTCCCAGTCTTTCCACTAAAACCATCATTTATAAAGGAATGCTGACGACGCATCAATTATCGTCGTTTTATCTCGACCTCAATGACACGGCTTTTGAAACTGCGCTGGCGGTTGTTCATTCGCGTTTCAGCACAAACACTTTTCCGAATTGGAATCGCGCGCAACCGCTGCGGTATATTGCGCACAATGGCGAAATCAATACTCTGCGCGGCAATGTAAATTGGATGTATGCCCGCGAACAGCGTCTGAAATCGAGCCTGTTCGGTGATGATTTTCCAAAAACTTTGAGTATTCTGGATGCTTTCGTCAGCGATTCCGGGGCGTTTGATAACACCCTGGAAATGCTCCATTTAGCGGGGCGCACTCTACCGCACGGCGTCATGATGATGATTCCCGAACCGCTTTCCGATGCGAATAAAATGAGCGACGCGAAACGCGCTTTTTATGAATTTCATTCGTGTTTGCTTGAACCTTGGGACGGTCCGGCTTCGATAACTTTTACGAACGGCGAGATCATCGGCGCGGTTTTGGACCGCAACGGTTTGCGTCCGTCGCGCTATGTCGTTACCAAAGACGGCTTGGTCGTGATGGCTTCCGAAGTCGGCGTTTTTGATGTCGAGCCTGAAAATGTTTTGCAAAAAGGCAGACTTCAGCCCGGAAAAATGTTTCTCGTTGATACGACCGAAGGCCGCATTATTGCCGACGAGGAAATCAAGCAAAAAATCGTTTCGGAAAACCCTTACCGGCAATGGATTACTGAAAATCTTATTCATATCAACGATTTGCCGCGACCAATCTTTATTCATCAGCCTAATCACGAAACCATTCTGCAGCGACAGCGCGCCTTTGGCTACACGGAAGAAGAATTGCGGATGATTCTGCAGCCGATGGCGGAAGGCGGCGCGGAAGCGATCGGTTCGATGGGCAACGATGCGCCGTTGGCGGTTTTATCTAAAAGGCCGCAATTGCTCTACAATTATTTCAAACAGCTTTTCGCGCAAGTTACAAATCCGCCGATTGACGCGATCCGGGAAGAACTGGTGACCTCGACCGATACGACCATCGGGCGCGACGATAATCTGTTTGAGCCGACTCCCGCAGCCGCGCATCAAATCAAACTCAATTCGTTTATCCTGACGAATGAGGAACTCGAAAAACTGCGATATTTGGGCGATTCAGAAAGCGTTTGGGGAAATTCAAAGTTTCGTTCGCTGACGATTCCGATGCTTTTTGACCTTGAGAAAGGATCGCAAGGTCTCGAATGGGCGTTGGAAACGCTTTGTCATCAGACGAGTCAGGCGATCAAAGACGGTTACGACCTTTTTATTTTGTCTGACCGTCAAATGAATGAATATCGGGTGCCGATTCCGGCACTGCTGGCGGTTTCGGCGATTCATCATCATCTGACCCGCGAAGGAACACGAACGCAGGTCGGTTTTGTTTTGGAAAGCGGTGAACCGCGTGAAGTTCATCATTTTGCGTTGCTTCTCGGCTACGGTGCGACGGCAATCAATCCGTATCTTGCTTTTGAAACGATTAGCGACCGGATAAAACAGGGAATTTGGGAAACCGACGAGTCGAAGGCGATCAATAATTACGTCAAATCGGTTAATAAAGGGGTAATCAAAATCTGTTCAAAAATGGGTATTTCGACGATTCGAAGTTATCTCGGCGCACAGATTTTTGAGGCTCTTGGCATCAACCTTGACGTGATCGAAAAATATTTCACGCGCACGCCGAGCCGCATCGGCGGAATCGGACTTAACGAGATTGCCGAAGAATCAATTACACGACACAAAAATGCGTTTTTTCAAGATCGGGAAAACGATTTGCTTGAAGTCGGCGGCGAATATCAGTGGCGCAAAACGGGCGAATTTCATCTTTTTAACCCCGAAACCATTCATACTTTGCAAAAGGCAACGCGCAGCGGAGATTACGAAACATTCAAAAAATACAGCCGCCTGATAAATGAACAGGAATCAAATCAGGCAACTTTGCGCGGACTTTTAAGATTTAAAGAAAGTCGTCAAAGGATTCCGATCGAAGAGGTTGAGACGGTCGAAGAAATTGTCAAACGATTCAAAACCGGCGCGGTTTCCTACGGTTCAATTTCGCAGGAAGCGCACGAAACTCTGGCGATTGCAATGAATCGGCTGGGCGGCAAAAGCAACACGGGCGAAGGCGGCGAGGATGCCGAAAGATTTGAGATTTTGCCGAACGGCGACAGCAAAAAAAGCAGAATTAAACAGGTTGCATCAGGAAGATTCGGCGTCACGAGTCATTACTTGGTCAACGCCGACGAAATCCAAATCAAAATCGCGCAAGGCGCAAAACCCGGCGAAGGCGGACAGCTTCCGGGCAACAAAATTTATCCGTGGATTGCCAAAACGCGGCATTCCACGCCCGGCGTCGGACTGATCTCGCCGCCGCCGCATCACGATATTTATTCGATCGAAGATTTGGCGCAGCTAATTTTTGATTTGAAAAACGCCAATGACAAAGCGCGAATCAGCGTCAAACTTGTGGCGGAAGCCGGAGTCGGCACCATCGCGGCCGGCGTTGCCAAAGCGAAAGCCGACGTGATTTTAATCAGCGGCTACGACGGCGGAACGGGCGCGTCGCCGCTGACGAGTTTGAAACACGCCGGCACGCCTTGGGAAATCGGCTTGGCCGAAACGCATCAAACATTGCTTTTGAATAATCTGAGAAGCCGTGTGCGGCTTGAAACCGACGGACAACTAAAAACCGGACGCGATGTTGTCATCGCCGCCCTTCTCGGTGCCGAAGAATTCGGTTTTTCGACCGCGCCGCTCGTCAGCTTGGGCTGTATTATGATGCGCGTTTGTCATCTGAACACTTGTCCCGTCGGTGTCGCAACGCAAAATCCGAAGCTGCGCGAAAAGTTTTCAGGGAGCGCGGATTTTGTCGTCAATTTTATGCGTTTCATCGCGCAAGAAGTCCGCGAAATGATGGCGGAACTTGGTTTCCGCAACATCAATGAAATGATTGGTCGGACGGATATTTTGGAAGTCAGAGAAAAAAATGGAAACCGAAAATCAGACAAAATTGATTTTTCAGCAATTCTGCATCAGCCTGAAGTTCCCGATGATTACGGACGTTTTCAGCAGATCGCGCAAAATCACGAGCTCGAAAAAACGCTTGATAAATCAATGCTTTTGGAAATTTGTCGCCCGGCGTTAGAAAATTCGCAAAAAGTATCGGCGGAACTTGAAATAAAAAACACGAATCGCGCTGTCGGGACAATTCTCGGAAGCGAAATTTCCCGAAAATTCGGTGCCGAAGGTCTGCCTGATGAAACAATAAATCTGTATTTCAATGGTTCGGCCGGACAGAGTTTCGGCGCGTTTGTGCCGCAAGGTGTGAGCTTAACGCTTGAAGGCGATGCCAACGATTATATCGGTAAAGGTCTTTCGGGCGGAAAAATTGTTGTTTTTCCGCCGAAAAAGTCAGATTTTATACCGCACGAAAATATCATTATCGGCAACACGGCTTTTTATGGTGCAACTTCGGGCGAAGCATTTATTTCGGGCATTGGCGGCGAACGATTTGCGGTCAGAAACAGCGGAATTAAGGCAGTTATCGAAGGTGTCGGCGATCACGGCTGCGAGTATATGACCGGCGGACGAGTTATCGTTTTAGGCAAAACCGGCAAAAATTTCGCGGCGGGCATGAGCGGCGGAATCGCTTACATTTTTGATGAAAACGGCGATTTTTCAAGTCTTTGCAATATGGAATTGGTTAAACTCGGCAAAATCGAAACGGAAGCAGAAATCGAATTTGTCAAAAATCAGATTTTCCGTCATATCGAATTGACCGAGAGCCAAATTGCAACCCGGATTTTGCTTGAATGGGATGAGAATCTGCCGAAATTTGTGCGTGTCATTCCAACCGATTATCAGAAAATTATCGAATCGCAAAACAGATTTTTAACCGAAGGTTTTTCCAGAGAAGAAGCTGAAATGTCGGCGTTTATGGAGGCCACCGTCTGATGGGAAAAACGACCGGATTTATTGAATTTTCACGCAGTTTGCCCATTTTGCAAGAGCCGAAATCGCGCGTTTTGAACTGGGGGGAATTCCACGCTCATTTGCCCGAAGGCGAACTCAAAAAACAAGGCGCCCGCTGTATGAATTGCGGAATTCCGTTCTGTCATACGGGCGCGACCTTTGAAGGTGCCAGCATCGGTTGTCCGTTGGGAAATTTAATTCCCGAATGGAACGACCTTGTTTATCGCGGCAATTGGTTTGAAGCCTATAAAAGTCTTGCTTCAACGAATAATTTTCCCGAATTTACAGGCCGGGTTTGTCCCGCCCCGTGCGAATCTTCGTGTGTTCTCGGCATCAATGAAGAACCCGTGATGATCAAGGAAATCGAGGTTTCGATTATAGATAAAGCCTTTGCAGAAGGCTGGATTAGGCCGAATCCGCCCAAAAATCGCACAAATAAAAAAATCGCCGTCATCGGTTCAGGACCGGCAGGACTCGCGTGTGCCGACGAACTCAATAAATTCGGGCATCACGTAACGGTTTTTGAACGCGACGACCGCATCGGCGGACTTTTGATGTATGGAATTCCGAATATGAAACTCGACAAAAATCTGGTGACGCGCCGCATAAATCTGATGCGCGACGAAGGAATCGAATTTCGGACCGGCGTCAAAGTTGGCGAAGATATAACGGCGGAAGATTTACGGCACGATTTTGACGCGATTGTGTTGGCTTGCGGCGCAACCGAGCCGCGTGATTTACCGGTTGAAGGCAGAAATTTGCGCGGTATTTACTTTGCGATGAAATTCTTGCTTAAAAATACCAAAAGTCTGCTTGATTCAGCGCATACTGACCGCGAATTCATTGATGTCAAAGACAAAAACGTGATTGTCATCGGCGGCGGCGACACGGGAACAGATTGCATCGCCACTTCAATCAGACAAGGTTGTCAAAATATTACGCAATTTGAAATTATGCCGCAGCCCATTGAAAAAGTTTTCACGCACGAAAGCTGGTTAAGCCGCGTTCGCACATTTCAGATTGATTACGGGCAGGAAGAAGCCAAATCGATTTTCGGCGCCGACCCGCGTGAATACTGCATTTTGACTAAAAAGTTCGTGGGCGACGAAAGTGGGAATTTGCGCGGGTTGGAAACGGTCGAAATTCAATGGAAAGACGGTAAATTATTGGAAATCGAGGGCACGGAAAAGTTTTGGGAAGCCGAAAATGTCTTTCTCGCAATGGGTTTTACGGGCGTCGAAAAAGCAAAACTGTTTGAAGATTTGGGCGTTTCGATAACTTCAAACGGCAAGATTTCCGTCAATGAAAACAAGCAAACCTCCGTCGCCAAAATCTTTGCGGCGGGCGATTGCGAACGCGGTCAATCGCTCATCGTCTGGGCAATCGCCGACGGTCGCCAGGCGGCAAACGGTGTTGATAAATTTCTTCGTTCGGTTTCTCAGAATTAAGCATTTATAAATGCAAAAATGACGCAGATTTTTATGAAATCTACGCCGTCTTCGTGTTAATCGGGAAATCAGATTAGATTTTACGATTCAGCCAATATCGAATAAACATCGCGCTTTGCTTGATTGATGATCTCGCTGATTCGCTTAACCGTTTCTTCATCGCTGTCGCGCACGCCATCCATTACCGCCGAACCAAGTTTCATCAATGATTTTCTCAGTTCAAATGCCTGCGCCATTTTCGGGTGCGCCTCAAATGGTGCCGCGCCGCGTTCTTCGAGTAGTTTAAGTCCTTCATCTGTAATCGTATAAACCTTTTTGCCCTCGATTTGTTCGCCGGTTAAATAACCGCCTTCTTCGAGCATCTGCAAAGTCGGGTAAACCGAACCCGGACTCGGACGATAACCGCCGCTTTGCTTTTCGAGTTCGTTGATTATTTCGTAGCCGTGCCGCGGAGTTTCTTTCAGAATCTCCAACAGGTGAAACTTTATATCACCGCGCCGCATTCGCATAAATTCACCTTTGAAACCTTGACCGCATCCGCGACCAAATTTAAAACCATGTCTTCCAAACATATATTTTTACCTCATTTATCTAAAATTTACAATGAAACAAACATTTCATCGTGATACAATATTTTGTATCACGATATATCGGAATAGGTCAAGTAAAATTTTAAAGTAATAGATAAAAAAAGAAATTTTATATAAATGAAGTGAAATACACGGATGAAACCGACAAATTAAAACTTTCTCACGTCGTAAAAATCTTCTATTTCCTCATCGGTCATTTTCACCATTTTCCCTTTATTTTTTTCACTCACTTTTGCCATAAGTATTTCTCTTTCCTCGTCCGAAAGAGGTTTTCGAATAGCTTCGGTCGTCGTTTTTTCTTTAATTTCATCGTCCATAATTTTTACAAAATCAAATAAATAGAATGATTATTTATTCAAAACATTAATCAGCAAATCAATTTCTTCTTTTTTAACGCAGAGCGGCGGAAGCAGACGCAAAACATTCGAATTGCTCGAAGTTCCGGTAATAATATGATTTTCCAATAGTTTAGCGTGAATCGGTTTACAACTATCGGCAAATTCGATTCCTAAAAGTCCGCCTTTGCCGTGAAGCGCGACAACTTCTTCAATCTCTTTCAATTGTTCGCGCAAATAGCTTTCGATTTCCGAGATATTGGAACGCATATTGTCGTTTTCGATTGCTTCGAGCGTCGCCAAAACCGCTGCCATCGCGAGCATTCCGCCGCCGAAGGTCGTGCCTAAATCATTTGTTTTGATAACGCCCGAGATACGATCATTGACCAGACACGCGCCGACCGGAACGCCGCTGCCCAAAGATTTGGCGAGCGTGATAATATCGGCTTCGACGTTTCCGGCTAAATCACTTCCGCTGAAAAACCAGTTTCCCGTGCGACCAATGCCAGTCTGTACTTCGTCGAAGATCAAGACGATGCCGTGCTCATCGCAAATTTCGCGCAAGCCTTTGAAAAACTCGGGAGCGGCTTCGGTTACGCCAGCCATTGATTGAATCGGTTCGAGCATAATTGCCGCCGTTTCTTTATCGGCGAGTTCGCGGACTGATTCGAGATTGCCGAATTCGGCGCAAACGTGATGCGGCACGTTCGGTTTACCGAGATTGCGATAATTCCCCAAAAAAGTCGCCGAAATTGAGTCTGCCGTGCGCCCATGAAAACCGCCGGAAAATGTAATGACCTTTTCTCTGCCGGTCGCAAAACGCGCCATGCGCATCGCGTTTTCGTTCGCTTCGGTTCCCGAATTGCAGAAAAACGCTTTCGTCATTGATTCGGGCGCGACTGAAACAAGTTTTTCCGCCGCACGAGCGCGAATTTCCGAATAAACGAGATTCGAATAAAACAAAACCTTGGCGGCTTGTTCCTGAATCGCTCTGACGACGTACGGATGCGCGTGTCCCGTCGCGCAAACCGCGTGTCCGCCGTAAAGATCGAGATATTTCTCGCCGTCGCTCGTTTCCACCCAACAGCCTTTGCCGGTTTCGACCGCAATGTTCATCTTCGCGTAGGTCGCAACTTGAAATTGTTCTTCTAATTGTTCGATTTCTGTAAAATTCATTATTTTTTGAAACAACAGATTACACAGATTTCACAGATAAAAAAAGAAATCCGTGTAAACTGTGTAATCTGTTGTTAAAATGTTCTCTTCATAATCCAATCGATCTGCGGATCGGTGCCGAGTTGAAAGACGTGTTCGCCGCATTTCTCGAAGCCGAATTTACGGTAAAACTTTTGCGCCCGGTAATTGAATTCCCAGACACCGAGCCAAACCGTGTCGCGCTTTTGTTCTTCGGCAAGTTCGAAAAGCGCAAGCATCAAGAATTTGCCGACGCCTTTGCCGATAAATTTGTCGAGCGCGTAAAGACGGCATAGTTCCAATGTGTTTTCGGCGGTGATGCAATCTTCGCGCGAATCGAATTTGATTTTCGCGTAGCCGGCCGTTTCCGTCGTAAGTTCGGCGATCAGATAAACCGTTTTTTCGTCGCGCAAATCGGCCGTAATCGTTTCGACCGAAAATGCTTCATCCATATATATCTTCATATCGGCGGGATGATTTGCGGGATGATCGGCAAAGGCTTCATCAAACGATTGCCAGCCGATTTTCGCAAGTATTTCGGCATCTTCAAGCGTTGCCAAACGGATTTCAACTGTTTCGCTCATACTTTAGTTGATAAATCCGAGCGCGTCGTTATAATTCAGCACGGCGTCAGAGTTGTTTTGCAAAGCGGTTTGAAATTTTTCGTTAAACGATTCGTCTCCGTCTTGAAAATTGAGCAAGAGTTTCGCTTCGTTTTCCAAACCTTTGGCTTCCGCTTCGGTTGCCGGACGGCGCACGGAAACAGCTTCGTCAACCAGTGC
>JBDTZT010000096.1:0-9045 GCA_040005005.1 Actinomycetota bacterium | reverse complement strand
GCGAAGTTGCGGGAAAGCCTAAAATCTCTTCTTCCTTGTAACCGAAAGTCAGCTCGGCGGCTTTGTTCCAAAGCGTAATGTTGCCTTCCTGATTAATCAGCAAGATCGCGTCGCTCGCCGATTGAATGACCGAATGAAACTTGGCTTTCGAATTTTGGATTTCTTCAAGCGAGCCGGCGTGTTTCAAACTGTAGCGGATGGCGCGTTCGAGCAGCGGCGCGGTCAGTTCGCTTTTCACCAGATAATCGGCGGCTCCGGCCTGCATTGCTTGAAAGTCAATTTCTTTATCGCCCTGTCCGGTCAGCAAAATTATCGGCGCGCCGCAGCCCCGTTTAATGGCTTCGCGCAGAAGTTCCAAACCCGTTCTTTCGCCGAGGCGGAAATCAACCAGATAAATATCGTAACGGCATTCATTTAACGCACTTAATCCGTCTTCGAAATTGTTGATCCAATCGAGCTTAAACTTATTTTCCTTAAATTCATCAAAGATGTAGCGCGTCAGAACAAAATCTTCTTCGTCATCATCAATTAACAAAACTTTGATTGGGCAATTATTCATAAAAATTAAGCATCACGGCTTGGCAATTCGACAATTTGCAACCAATATCTGCCGAGTGTTTTGACTAGATCAACCAGGGATTCAAAAGTTACGGGTTTGACGATAAAAGAATTTACGCCTAATTGGTATGAGCGAATAATATCTTCTTCGGCTTTTGAAGTTGTCAGCACGACGACCGGAATCGTGCATAAATCCGCGTTGGCTTTAATTTCGCGCAAAGCCTCCAAACCGCTTTTGCGCGGCATATTCAAATCGAGCAAAATCATATTCGGACGAATAGCGGTTTCCGAAAATTTCCCGCGCCGGTTGAGGTAATCCATCAATTCTTCGCCGTCTTCGACCGTCTCCAAGATGTTCAGTAAGTGATTTTCCTCAAATGCTTCCTGCACCAGCAAACGGTCGTCCGCGTCATCGTCGGCGAGCAGAATTCTGATTGTTTTAGGCTCTGGTTTCATGAATATTCATATCCTCTTGAGTGATTGGCAAATTGATGTAAAAGGTTGCGCCGGCGCCCGGTTTGCCGGCGGCGGTAATTTGTCCGCTGTGGCGTTCGACGATTTTTCGGCAAACCGCCAAACCGATACCCGAACCTTCGTATTCGGCGCGTCCATGCAAACGCTGAAAAACGGTAAAAATGCGGTCGAGATATTTCTCGTCAAACCCGATGCCGTTGTCTTCAACGACCAGCTGAAAAATATCGTTATCAACTTCGCCCATTTGAATTTCTTCGCCTTCCAGCAAAAAGCTTGCGCCGTTTCGCCAAACCGTTTGGGCATAAACTTTAACGACCGGGCTAACGTCGGAACGATGAAATTTCAAAGCGTTGCCGATCAGATTCTGCAAAAGCTGGCGCATCTGCAACGGATCGGCATCAATCGTCGGCAACTCGCCGATTTCAACGCGTCCGCCGGTTTGTTCGATGCGGACTTCCAAATCCGACACGACTTCTTCGGCGATTTTTTTCAAATCAACCGGCTGAAACGGCTGAGTTTTGGTTGAAACCCGCGAAAACGTCAGCAAATCATTAATCAGATTCTGCATTCTGCCCGCCGCGCCGCGCATTCTTTCGACATAATCGCGTCCCTCGTCGCTCAACTCAGCCGCGCATTTTCTTTCCAAACGGTCACCGAAAGCCTGCACTTTGCGAAGCGGTTCCTGCAGGTCATGTGAAGCAATATAGGCGAATTCCTGCAATTCGCGGTTGCTTTGTTCGAGTTTGTAAGTGTAATTGCGAAGTTGTTTGTCGGCTGATTTACGGTCGGTTATATCGCGGGAATTGTGCAGAATTCCGATAACTTTGCCGTTTTCGTTTCGATACTGCCGTCCGACGCCTTCCAGCACGCGCCACGAACCGTTCAGATGTTTGTAGCGAAATTCGTCTCTGAAAACATAGTCCGCGTCTTCAAAAACCCTTCGATAAGATTCTTTGACCTTCTCCACATCTTCGGAATGAACAAAATCGAAAGATTGGGCGCCGACCGAAGCCTTATCGCTGTAACCGAGAATATTGGTGATTGACGGACTGAGAAAAAGCACGTCTCCGTCAACACTGAAAATCGCTGAAATATCAGAAGATTCTTTGATCAGATTGGTAAATTTTAACGCACTTTCCTCTTCCAATATTTGATTAACCAGCTGCATTTTCCTTGTTAAAGCCGACATCTGACGGGTTAAAATAAGACTGATCAAACCGATCGTCACGATTGCCGAAATAGCGAGCATCGGCGACCGGTAAGACCTGGCTTGATATGCCAAAAGTAGCATTCCAATCACCGCGCCAAGATATAAAAAAATATCAAAAGCGTAGAAATAAACACTTTTAAATAATTTTACGGCTGGAAACGCGGGTGCTGTTAAATTTTGATTTTGCATTGGCAAATTTACAAAATATCCCTGATTCTTCTAAACTAGACCGCCCGTTGCGAAAGTCTTTCTGAAACGATTTTTGTCAGTTTGATGGGAAAATCAGTCAATCTGACCGAGCCGCAATTTTACGCCTCAGACCTGCCCGCTGAGAAACTCTCTTAACATTAACTAAAATTAAAGTTTGATAAGACGTCCGGCAGCGGCACCGGTAGTGTATTGGGCATTTATCGTGCCAGAAACTTATTTGACAGAGATTTTTTTGACAACCGGTTTTTTATAAAAAGCATCGGATTTGTCGCAGCAAAAGCTATAAATTATTTTACGAACAAAAGGGAGGTTTTATGAATTACTTGAAAAAATTTGGTTTGGCGTTAGCGGCAATTGTCTTTTTGATAAGCATTTCGGTGATATCGGGCAATGCTCAAAGTTATCGGAACCGCGAATGGCAAAACCGTGACAATAATCGGCAAAATCAGCAAAGTCAGCGTTGGCGGCGCAATGGAAGAGTGACCCCGCAGGAATATCGCCAACTCTCTCGTGAACGTTATCGGCTTAATCGACGGACCAACCGTTATTACCAAAATGACGGTTATATCAGCAATCAAGAAAGACGCAAACTTGCCAAGAAATATTACAAATATCGTCGAAATGTTTACCGAGACAGACGCGATTGGTAATTTTTATAATACTCTCCTCAGAAAATTCTCTCCTCGAAAAATACTTCGGAACGGATTCGCTAAGCCGTTCCTTTTTTTCAAAAAAATCAATTATTGTCGACTATTTGCAAACAGAAAACATCTTACTTATCGGTCGAGGAAGGGCAGAAATTAACAAGTGAGGGGAAATCATGAAAAAAATAATAGGATTAATTTTTGCGGCGGGAATCGTGCTATGCGGTTTGTCGGCGGATTCTTTCGCCCAATCGAGATATAAAACGCGGAGCATAAACAATCGTGAAAGCCGTCAGCAAAGACGGATCGTCAATGGTGTTCGGACGGGCAAATTAACCGCCCGTGAAACTTATCGAGTTGAACGAAATCAATATCGGATTCGCCGGCAGGAAAGCCGCTATCGCCGAAGCGGAAATGGATTATCGTGGCGTGAAAGAAACCGATTACAGCGTGAACTGAATCAATCAAGCCGCCGTATTTACAGGCAAAAACACGATAAGCAAAGTTACCGGCGCAGAAAATTGTAAAATCATCAAATAATTTAATCAAAAGACGAGTTTCACGACTCGTCTTTTTTGTTTCCGATTTCCACGAAAACGCGCTAAAATTTCTTCGCACTGGTCTTCGATAAACAAAATCTATTATGAAAATAAAATTTACCGCTTTTCTTTTGCTTTTCGTTTTCAGCACTTCCCTTTTTGCCCAGACAATGCCGAAGGAGGCCGACCCGAAACTTTGGGCGCAAGCCTTGAAGATTCACAAAAATGCCATCATCGTTGACGGTCACAACGATATTCCGTCGCCGATGGTTGACGACGATTTCGATTTGGCAACAAATTCCGTCGGACTGTTTCATAAAGACGGTGATCCGTTCCATACCGATTTGAATCGTTTCAAACAATCGGGCATCACAGGCGAATTTTTCTCGATTTATGTTTCGGGCGAAACCTTAAAAACCGGTGGTGCGGCGCGGCGGGCGATGGATTTGATTGATGCGACCTACCGCGAAGCCGAAAAATATCCGAATCAACTATCAATGTGCACGACTGCCGACGATATTCGGCGCGCCAAAAAGCAGAACAAAGTCTGCGCTCTAATGGGCATTGAAGGCGGCTATGCAATTGAAAATTCGCTCTCCGCGCTGCGCGATTTTTATCGTCTCGGCGTGCGTTATATGACCTTGACGCATAATGTTTCGCACGATTGGGCGGACGCGCACCGTGACACCCCGAAAAACAACGGTCTCGCACCGTTCGGCAAAGAGGTCGTTAAGGAAATGAACCGGCTTGGAATGCTCGTTGATATTTCGCACGTTTCGGCGAAGGTAATGAGCGACGTTTTAGACGTCACGACTGCGCCGATTATTGCTTCGCATTCGGGCGCGCGCGGTGTCAACGACCATACGCGCAATGTGCCGGACGAAATCTTAAAACGAATGCCAAACAACGGCGGCGTGATTATGATAAATTTCTACCCGTCGTTTCTCGATGCGCGAACCAACCGCGAAGAAAACGAACGCAGCGCCAAACTAAAACCGCAAATTGACGCGCTTCATGAACAATTTAAAAACGACAAGCAAGGCTACAACGAGGCCGAGCGCAAACTCTTTGCCGCGAACCCGATTTACATCGCGCCTTACACCCGCATTGTTGATCATATTGACTACATCAAAAAACTCGTCGGCATTGATTACGTCGGCATCGGGTCGGATTTCGACGGCGTGCCGATGCTGCCCGACGGAATGAACGGAATGGAAGATTTAGTTCTGGTAACTTACGAAATGCTCCGGCGCGGCTACACCGAGCAGGAGATCCGCAAAGTTCTCGGCGAAAACTTCCTTCGCGCCTTTTCAAAAGCCGAACAGGTCGCGCGTATCAATGCACGCAAAATCAGCGGCGACGGCAGCTTGATGAAGATTGGAAAATAAATCAGTATAACGAGCGGTCGCAAGTCGGCTTTTCATTCAAAATTTCCGATGACCAAAGATGTTTGCTACCGCTCACTATACCGATTGTCAATCTCCTTTAGATTTAACTATTTGTATCTGTTTACTGACATATGAAAACCTGTTTTATTTTATTGTTATTTCTGATTGTTACCATTGCTGATGTTTCTTTTGGCTGTTCGCGGACAGAATCGGGCGTTCCGGTTTGCGCCAATTATACGCGGGCCGATGCGGTTTTTTCAGGGAAAGTTCTGAAAGTCGAAGATGTGCCGAAAACCGAAGATTATCCGCCGGGCGGTCACAAGATTCGCTTTCAGGTTCTGCAAAATTTCAAAGGCGCGGACAATCCGACGTTTTCGCTGATTACGGCGGACTGGAAAGCGGCTGGCGGTTTAAACGTCAAAACAGGTCAGACCTGGATTATCTACGCCCGCAATGACATCGTTGTCAAATCATTTCAGGATTTTCGCGGCATCAGACTTGAACCGAAGGAAACGAGCGCGGAACTCGAAACGCTGAAAAATATCTTCGCCGGAAAATCCGCCACGGCAATTTCGGGACGACTGACTTCGCAGAACGGTAAATATACTGACGAAGCCGTCGAGATTAAAATTGAAGGCAAAAATTACAAACAAACCACTAAAACCGACGCCGACGGCTTTTTCGATTTTGCCGTGCCCGCTGCCGGAAAATACAAGGTTGAAATAAAATTCCCCTTCGCCGCGAATCTGGTTTGGGATGAAGGGCTTTTAGGCACAGCTTACACCGCAGACAATCCGACTTTTTTCAAATACGACGTTTCGCTGGGCGACGGAGATTGCGTTTACAGTTTTTTTGAAGTATCAAGAAAATAATTTGAGATTTTTTTTGAATAGCCAGAACAAATACAAAAATGCCATTCGGTAATTTTTACGACAAATCGGACAAAGAAACCAGCCGCCATTGGAAATCTGTGGTTTTGACATTTTCACTTTTGGCGATTGTTTTTATATCTGTTTACGGGCTTTATATGATTCGCGAAGATTATATAACCGAATACGTTAAAGAATCAGCCCGAATCAAACACGTTGACGCGCTTTGCACTAATCTGCCGAAGCCCTTGCTATTTAATTTTGTAAACGGAGAAAAGCCGGTCAGCGATAACAACAACGCAACCGAAATTATTTATCATTATCAAACTGAACGCGACTTAAAGGTAATAATGCCGCAATTTCTCGCGTGGTTCAGTTCAAACGGATGGAAACGCAATCCGAACAACGAATTGATTTTTACAAAGGGCAACCAAACTATTTCCATCGAAAGCGGCGACAATTATTTCACGCATTACGATATTTCCTGTTCCGAAGAAGAAATCTCTTTCGGCATTTATGATTATTGAAGTTTTGCCGTTGCACTAACGGCATTGTATTAGTCGTTTATAAACTTGCCGCAGAAACGCGACTTCTTCTAAAACCCCAAACTTAAAATTGAAATAAATGCCGGGTTGCGCTATTTTAGTTTCACACACTACCGGACACGGAGAAATTTATGACTGACAATCAATTCAGAGAAATGATGGATAAGGTAACAAAATGCGTCAACGGCATCCAAGTTTTAAGAACCGACGTTACCGAGATTAAAACCGACGTTGCTGAACTTAAAACCGATGTTGCCGAGATTAAAATTGATGTTGCCATTCTTAAAACTGATGTTGCCGAACTCAAAGCCGGACAAACGCGTTTGGAGAAAGGATTAGAAACCACTAATCGGGCACTCGATACCTTAGCCGGCGAATCAATCAGAGTCAAATCCCGTGTCGAAATCCTCGAGGAACGAATCAACTAACGACCAATGCTCAACGGTCAAAAAATAATCGTCGTGATGCCCGCCTATAATGCCGCGCAGACCTTAGCGAAAACCGTTGCTGAAATTCCGCGTGAGATCGTCGACGAAATTCTGCTCGTGGACGACGCGAGCGCGGACGAAACCGTTAAGCTGGCGCGCGAGCTAAATTTGACCGTTTTTCAGCACGAACGAAATTTCGGCTACGGGCGCAATCAGAAAACCTGTTACCGCGAAGCCTTAAAGCATAATGCCGATATTGTCGTGATGGTGCATCCCGATTATCAATATTCGCCCAATTTGATCGTGCCGATTGCCGCGATGATCGCCTACGGCGAATACGACGCGGTGATGGGTTCGCGCATCCTCGGCAACGGCGCTTTGACTGGCGGAATGCCCGTATATAAATACATCGCGAACCGCTTTTTAACGCTCGCGCAAAACATTTTAATCAGCCAAAAATTGAGCGAATATCACACGGGTTTCCGGGCGTTCCGGCGCGAAGTTATCGAGAGTTTGCCGCTCGAAGAAAACTCCGACGATTTTGTGTTCGACAACGAAATGATTGCGCAAGCCGTCTATTTCGGCTATCGCATCGGCGAAATTTCGTGCCCGACGCGCTATTTTGAAGAAGCGTCTTCAATAAATTTCTCGCGTTCGGTAAAATATGGTTTCGGCGTGCTCGGAACATCGCTAAAATTTCGTCTGCATCGCTGGAAACTAATCAAAACAAGGCTGTTCGGCAATCGCGGGCAACGCCTTTTGCCGGATTATTATCAGGAAATTGAGTCAAAAAAGTAAGAAGTGAGAATTGAGAATTGAAATTTTGTAATTCTCACTTCTTACTTCTCAGCCAGAAAAATGTCCGAAGAAAACAAAAACTTTTTCAAAACAAACCGCGAACTCATTATTTTTATCTTGCTTTCGCTCTTTGTGCTGCTAATTTACTGGCAAACGACCCGGTTTGACTTTATCAATCTGGACGACAATCTTTACGTTTATGAAAATCCGGTCGTTCTCGGCGGACTCAATTGGAACACCGTCAAATGGGCGTTCACCGCTTTTTATTCGGCAAATTGGCATCCGCTGACGTGGCTTGCGCACGCGCTCGACGTGCAGATTTTCGGGCGCAATGCGGGCGGGCACCACGCTGTCAATGTCATCTTTCATCTGATAAATTCCATTCTTGCCTTTGCCGTTTTCCGCAGAATGACGGGCTGTTTTTGGAAAAGCGCAATTGTCGCCGCGCTTTTCGCCGTGCATCCCGCACACGTCGAATCGGTCGCCTGGATTGCCGAACGCAAGGATGTGCTTTCCACGCTTTTCTGGCTTTTGACGACCTGGGCGTATCTGCTTTATGCGGAAACCAAAGTCTCCAGTCTCCAGTCTCCAGTCTCCAGTGAAGAAGAAACCCAAATTGATGCCGACGAAAATGCCACTAAGGCAGAAGCAACGACGAAACTTGGGACTTCGGACTTGGGACTTGGGACTAAATTCTACGTCCTGACAATCCTGCTTTTCGCTCTCGGTTTGATGGCTAAACCGATGCTCGTGACGCTGCCGTTCACGCTGATTTTGATTGACTATTGGAGTTTGGAAAGATTGAAAACGCTCAAGGATTTGCCAAAACTCGTGCGCGAAAAACTTCCGCTTTTCGCGCTTTCGATTGCTTCGAGCTATCTGACGATTCTCGCGCAAAAGTCGGCGGGCGCAGTCGAAACGCTCAATTTTCTGCCGGTTCAAACGCGTATTCTTAACGCTTTTGTTTCATCTGCCAAATATCTCGTGATGCTTTTTTATCCCGCGAATCTCGGTGTTTGGTATCCCTACAAAAAAGATTTTGCGATGTGGCAGATTGGCGGAGCAATCGTTCTGCTCGCGGCGATCACGGCTTTGTGCGTGCGGCAAATGCGCCGCCGAAAATATCTTTTAATGGGCTGGCTCTGGTTTCTCGGAACGCTTGTTCCCGTCATCGGACTTGTTCAGGTCGGTTCGCAATCGCTCGCTGACCGCTACACTTACGTTCCCTTTTTCGGGCTTTTTATAATGCTCGTCTGGGGCTTGGGCGATTTGTTCGCGCATTTCAAAGTTCATAAAAAAATTGTTGCGGCAATTTGCGCGATTGCGCTTTTGATTTTCGGTTTTCTCGCCTACAAACAAACTTCGCTTTGGAAATCGAGCGA
>JBDTZT010000095.1:0-9088 GCA_040005005.1 Actinomycetota bacterium | reverse complement strand
CAAACGACAAAAAATGTAATTTTACCTTGTGTGCAGCTTAAAAATCAACTAAAAAGAGCTAACTGAAATGATTTGTTGCCGTTGTCTGAAACCGTAATAATCCATTTTTTTCGAGAATTTGCCTGATCCCGACTACCAAACAATAAACAGAAATGATAAAAATATGAGCGTTCCAAAAAGTTAATCTTCTGTCTGAATGGATTTTGCGTAAAATCATTTTACAAGATTTAACTCTTTGAAACACTCATATTTTAAGTTGCACACAAGGTTTTAATCTCTTTCGTCACGATTACTTGTAAAGATTATTTATGAATTATGAGGATAAAGTTGTGATTGTCACCGGCGGTTCCAAGGGAATCGGTGAAGGCTGCGTGCGGGCATTTGTCGAAGCGGGTGCCAAAGTGGTCTTTTGTGCCAGACAACAAGAGGCAAGTAATGAACTCGCCAAGAAATTAAATTTGCTTGAAAAAGGTGAGGTCTTTTTTATAAAATGCGATGTTTCAAAAACCGTCGAAATTCAGAATCTGATTGATCAAACCGTGGCGAAATACGGCCGGATAGATTGTCTGATCAACAACGCCGGCTGGCATCCGCGACATCAACCGATAGACGATTTTTCCGTTGAGGATTTCCGTGATTTATTGGATTTAAATCTGATCAGCATTTTCGCCGCCTGCAAATTCGCGCTTCCTTATTTACGGAAAACTAAAGGTAATATCATCAATCTGTCGAGTCTGGTCGGCATCATCGGACAACTTCACGCCGTTACTTACGTGGCGACCAAAGGCGCCATTACCGCTTTCACCAAAGCGCTGGCAATTGATGAAGCGGAATTTGGGGTGAGAGTCAATTCGGTTTCACCCGGAAATATTTATACGCCGTTATGGCAGGAAGCGATTGACGCTGCGGAGAATCCGAAAAAAACACGGGCAGACGGCGACGCAGCGCAGTTGATTGGTCGTATGGGGACGATTGAAGAAGCCGGAAAACTATGTTTATTCATCGCCTCGGAAGCGACCTTTACGACCGGGGTTGACCATCTGATTGCGGGCGGTGCCGAACTCGGATATGGACGAAAAAGTCGGATCAGTTGAGGCCTAATTGTGAATTCAAAGAAACAATGATTTTGAATCTTCAAGAAATTAAAAAAAGTTTTGGCGCCACAATCGCGCTTGACGGAGTCAATCTCGCGCTTGAAAAAGGTGTCGTCCACGCGTTGATTGGCGAAAACGGGGCGGGAAAATCTACTTTAATGAACATTTTGTCGGGTTCGCTCCGTGCCGACCGCGGCGAAATGGAAATCAATGGAAAAACTTATAGTCCAACCAATCCTCTAGATGCCAGATTAACCGGAATCGCCTTGATTCATCAGGAACTTTCCTTGATGCCGCATCTGAGCGTGGCGGAAAATATTTTGATCGGAATGGAAACATCGCGCTTGGGCTGGATTGACCGTCAAGCGCTGCACAAGCGCGCACTCGATGTTCTTGAATATTTTCAGCATCCCGAAATTCGCCCCGAAATTCCGGTCGGGAAATTATCGCTGGCCGCCCGTCAAGTCGTCGAAATCTGCCGCGCAATCGCGGCAAAAGCTGAAATTATTTTGATGGATGAACCAACCAGCAGTTTGCCGCGCGATGACGTTGAGCATCTATTTTCCTTAATCCGCAAACTGCAAACTGACGGCATCAGCATTATTTACATCAGCCATTTTCTCGAAGAGATTCGTGAAATTGCCGATAGTTTTACCGTTTTACGCGACGGCAAAAGCGTTGCAACCGGAAAAATTTCCGAAGTTACCGACGATTTTTTAATCGCCAAAATGGTTGGCCGCGCCGTCGAGAATTTGTTCCCGCCGCGAACCCGTGAAATTGGCGAAATAATTCTGGAGGTGCGCGATTTATCCGCGCCGCCCGCCTTGAAAAATGCAAGTTTTGCATTAAAACGCGGTGAAATATTCGGTGTCGCCGGTTTAATGGGTTCGGGAAGAAGCGAAATGGTCAGGGCGATTTTTGGTTTGGATAATGCTGCTTCAGGTTCAATTACTCGCAAAGGCAAAGCTGTTCCGGCGCGTGGCGAAACGCCTGCCGGACGATTATTGCAGGGTTTTGGTTATTTGAGTGAAGACCGCAAAGGCGAAGGTTTGGCTCTTGCGCTTTCAATTGCCGACAATATCACGATGACGCGGTTTGATTCGTGTTCGAGTTTTGGATGGCTTAATTTAGCGCGTCAAAATCAGCAATCAAACAATTTAATTAAAGATGTCGGCGTAAAAGCTCCGACCGCCACGCAAGCCGTGAACACTCTTTCGGGCGGCAATCAGCAGAAGGTGGCAATTGCCCGTTTAATTCATCAAAACGCCGACATTTTGTTATTGGACGAACCAACCCGCGGAATTGATATTGGAAGTAAAGCGCAGGTTTATGAAATAATTGCCCGTTGTGCCAAGCAGGGCAAAGCCGTCTTGCTGATCAGTTCTTATTTACCGGAACTTTTCGGAATGTGTGACCGCCTCGCGGTAATGAGTCGCGGAAGGCTTTCAGAGTCGCTCCCGATTTCCGGTTGGACACCCGAATCAGTGATGCAAACGGCCGTTGGTAATACCTGAAAAAAATTATTAATAAAATAAATGAGCAGCGAAATTTCAACAGCCACGAACCCGACTTTTTTCAGCAAATGGAAAACGATCTTCGGACCGTTTCTCGGTTTGGCGTTTGTTGTCATTACCTTTGCGCTTCTAACCGGAGACCCCGCCAAATATCTTTCGCCTTTTAATATCCGCATCGTCCTTTCGCAAACCGTGATTGTCGCGATCGGCGCGATCGGGATGACGATCATCATCATCAGCGGCGGAATTGATCTCGCCGTCGGTTCGACAATTGCTTTGACGGGCGTTGTCACGGCACTCGGTATCAAGGCGGGATTTGATCCGTTTTTAGCCGTTCTTGCCGGAATTCTGGTTGGGGCAATGGTTGGTCTTGTGAATGGTCTGGTAATTACGGGTTTGCGGGTCGTGCCTTTTATCGCGACGCTTGGAATGCTCGGCGCGGCGCGCGGGGTCGCTAAATGGTTTGCCGATCAGCAACCGGTGGATATACCGCAAACCTGGGCTAACGAATTGGTCGTGACGTTTCCGAATCCGCCCTGGTTACTGGTTGCGCCCGGTGTTTGGTTGACGATTTTACTGGCGGTTCTGATGGCGGTTGTTTTACGAAATACAGTTTTCGGGCGGCGGGTTTTTGCGATCGGTTCAAATGAAGCGGCGGCTCGCGCCTGCGGAATTTCGACCGCCAAATTAAAGATTTGGATTTACTCTCTGGCCGGTTTGTTTTTCGGATTAGCCGGCGTGATGCAGATGTCGCGCCTGCGGCAAGGTGATCCGACAGTTGCCGCCGGTACGGAACTCGATGTAATTGCCGCGGTGGTGATCGGCGGCGGTAGTTTGAACGGCGGACAAGGGACGATCTTAGGCGCGATGATCGGTGCCTTGATTATGGCTTTCCTGCGAAACGGCTGCCAGCAAATGGGCTGGGCAAACTATGTCCAGGAAATTATTATCGGCGTCATTATTGTGATGGCAGTGGCCTTTGATCAACTCCGAAGCCGTCAAAAAATCTAAAATAAAAAGTGAAAAATAAATTATGAAAAAGTTAAGTTTGCTGATTCCCGTCATTTTTTTGTTACTGAATCTAATTAGTTGTTCATCAAACAAAATAAATTCAAATAAATTTAAAATTGCCGTTATTCCCAAAGGAACCACTCATGCATTTTGGAAAAGCATTAACGCGGGCGCGGTGAAAGCAGCGAACGATTACAAAGCGCAGGGAATTGATGTCGAAATAATCTGGAAAGGACCGCTCCGGGAAGATGACCGCGAACAGCAAATTCAGGTTGTCGAAGGTTTTATCAGTCAGGGTGTCAACGGTATTGTGCTGGCCCCGCTTGATAATAAGGCATTAGTTCGCCCGGTCGAAGAAGCCAAGCGCGCCGGAATTCCGACCGTGATCATTGATTCCGGTTTGGAATCCGACCAGATTTCGAGTTTCGTGGCGACCGACAATAAAAAAGGAGGAATGATGGCGGCCGACCGGCTCGGCGAAGTGCTTGGCGGAAAAGGCAAAGTTATGATGCTTCGCTATGCGGAAGGCTCCGCCAGCACGACCGACCGCGAAGAAGGATTTTTACAGGAAATGAAAGCAAAGTTTCCGAATATTGAGCTGATTTCCACCGACCAGTATGCCGGAGCGACCCGGGACACGGCAAAACGCGCTTCGGAAAACCTTTTGCAAAGATTCGGCAGCGATGTCAACGGTGTTTTTGCTTCCAATGAATCGGCTTCGACGGGAATGCTGCTGGCTTTGCAGGACATCAACAAAGCGGGAAAAGTTTCGTTTGTCGGGTTTGATGCGACACCGCAATTTGTCGAGGCGATGAAAAACAATCAAATGCAGGGAATTGTCCTCCAGAGTCCGTTTGCGATCGGTGAAATGGGCGTCAAAGCAATGATTGAGAGTCTTCAGGGAAAACAAATCGAAAAACGGATTGATACCGGTGTCATGATGGTCACGCCCGAAAATATGAATACGCCCGAAGCCCAGAAATTACTTAATCCGCCGGTTTAATTTTCAAAAGTCGTTATTACATTGAATTGAAAAACAATGAAAGCAATTATTCTCGAAGAACCCGGACAATTCTCTTTGACCGATACTTTTCCGGCAAATGAAACAAGCCAAAATGAAGCCTTGGTGCGCGTTCACCGCGTCGGTATTTGCGGAACGGATCTGCACGCTTTTGAAGGCGTTCAGCCGTTTTTCAGCTACCCGCGGATTCTCGGCCACGAACTTGGGGTCGAGATTCTTCAGGTTGGGGAGAATTCCGACGGGTTAAAAGTTGGCGATCTTTGTGCCGTTGAGCCTTATCTGCATTGCGGAAACTGTGTCGCCTGCCGGCGCGGAAAGACCAATTGCTGCGCCAACCTCAAAGTTTTAGGCGTTCATGCCGACGGCGGAATGCGTGAATCTTTGAGTGTTCCGACCAATAAACTTCATAAATCTGAAAAATTAACGCTCGATCAGCTGGCCTTGGTTGAACCTTTATCAATCGGATTTCACGCCGTTTCGCGCGCCGGCGTTGAACCGGGTGAATTTGTTTTAGTGGTCGGAGCAGGCCCGATCGGTTTGTCGGTAATTCAATTTGTACAGTTTTTAGGTGTGAAAATTATTGTTATGGACATCAATCAAGACCGCCTGAATTTTGCGCAAGCGAATTTCCGAATCGAAGCCGCCATCAAGTTTGGTGAAAACTCTCCGGATGAATTAAACAAACTGACAAACAATGAATTACCGGTTACCGTTTTTGACGCCACCGGCAATCAGAGTTCGATGAATAATGCTTTCAATTTGGTCGCCGCCGGCGGACAGATTGTTTTTGTCGGGCTTTTTCAAGGCAATGTTACGTTTGATGATCCGAACGCACATAAACGCGAATTGACGCTTCACCGGAGCCGTAACGCGACGGGCGAAGATTTCAGGAAAGTAATTTCGTTAATGGAATCGGGCGAAGTCAACATTGATCCGTGGATTACGCACCGCGTTTTGTTTGCTGAAGTAACGAATCAATTTGAATCGTGGTTAGATCCAAACAGTAAATTTATTAAGGCAGTTATCCGGCTTTAGAGCAGTTTTCAGTTAATTGAGACACGCAATTATTCGGAATAGATGTGAGACGATAGATCAAAGTTGAGAGATAAAATCTATCAGTTATCATCTTTCATCTATTCCGAAATTGTATTTCATCAGATTGAAATTCGCACTCGATAAACCGTAAAAATTAAAACGATGCCGCAACAAATTATTGACAGCCATCAACATTTCTGGCAGCTCGAACGCTTTGATTACGCCTGGCTTTCGAGCGCTGATAAAACTCTTTACCGGAACTTTTTGCCGGATTCTTTTGAGCAGGTTTTAAAGGAAAACGGGGTTGCCAAATCAGTCGTCGTGCAGGCGCATCAATCCGTCGCAGAAGCCAATTGGTTACTTGATTTGGCTGACCAATACGAGTTTATCGCGGGCGTCGTCGGATGGGTTGATCTGCAAAGTGAAAATCTGGCGGAGCAATTAGATAAATTAACTGAAAATCCCAAATTTAAAGGTGTCCGCCACGTTATTCATGATGAGCCGGATGACGATTGGTCACTCAGACCTCAAGTAATTGCCGGAATCAAAACACTGGCAAAATACAATTTAACCTATGATATTCTGATTTTTCCGCGCCATTTGAAATATATCAAAACTCTTTTGGAAAACTGTCCGGAAGTTCGATTTGTGATTGACCATTTAGCCAAACCGCCGATTAAGGATAGAAAGATCAAGGAATGGGCCGAAGGTATAAAAGAAATAGCAAATTTCCCGAATGTTTACTGCAAACTTTCGGGACTGGTGACCGAATCGGATCATCAAAATTGGACCCCGGAAGATTTACGACCCTATATTGAAACCGCGCTTGAGGCTTTCAGTGCCGGGCGTTTGATGTTCGGCAGCGATTATCCGGTTTGTCTGCTTGCCGCCTCTTACAAAAAAGTTTTGGAAACCTCCGCTTTCTTTCTCAAAAACTTGAGCGAAGCCGATCAAAATCTGATCTTAAGTCAAAACGCTTTGAAATTTTATAATCTTTGATTGGTCCGAAGAGTTTCGGAGTCCTTAATTTCAATCGGTCTTTCAAAGCCTTTTTCCCAAAATATGATGCTGAGTTTGGGGCAATTTCGCTGTCTTGTAAACGTCCGCTTTCAATTTTAAGAGGCGGTTAATCCGCGTCCGTTGATTTTGAAACTATACACATAATTTCCGGGCAATTGTTTCGGCACAGTCACGGTCAAACCATTTTCGGCTTGCGTAAAAACCAAAGCATTGCCGGTTCCAAGCAATTCCACCCGTTCAATTTTCCCCGTTGAATTTGCCGCCAATGATTTAATCGTGATTGTTTCCGCATCAGGTATTCCCATCATCAAGGCGTAAAGCATTTCGCCTTTGGTGGTAAATCTGATGTCTTGCGCGGTAAACGGTTTGGCATCTTTTTCGCTGAACATTCCGGTTTTTACTTCGGTCGGACCTTCGCCGAATATTTTCCACGGGCGCGTGCCGTAAATCGCCTCGCCGTTGATCTTTATCCAGTCGGTCATCCCGCTTAGAAATTCAACCTCTCGTTCATCAATCGTACCGTTGCCGCGCACCGGAATACTCAACAAAAGATTTCCGTTCTTGCTGACAATATCAACCAGCGTTTGGACAACTTGCTTGACGGTCTTGTATCTGTTTTTGTCAAAAATATCCCGATTGTAATGCCACGAACCGATGCAGGTATCGGTTTGCCAAGGCTGCGGGCGCAATTTATCGCTCTGTCCGCGCTCGATGTCTTCGACTAAAGCCGCCCGCAGTTCGGGCTTCATTCCTTTGGCATTAATCACCGCTTCGAGTTTGCCTTTGTTCCACTTCAGACTGGCATTGTAAAAATGCGCCGCAATGTCGAGTCCGGTTTGTCCGAGCGGCAATCCCGTGTTGTCAAAATAAACCAGATCGGGACGGTATTTATCGATCAAATCCTGACAGCGCAAAAACCATGTGCGCGTAAATTCAGGATTCATCGGCGGCGGATTTTCATTCCAAACGCGGTCATTTTTATCGTGCCACTCGTTGACGGCTTTGAAGCCGCGGATTCCATCGGGAATTTTCAGATTCGCGCCCGTATAGAGTTCCTGCGGGTCAAGTCCTTCCCACCACTTGCCTTTCCCGTCCGCTTTCGTGAGTGTTGCGGCATCGTATCTGACACCCGCCAGATCGCCTTCGGCGTCATAGCCGTAAGCCGTTTGAAACCAGTGCCACGAATGCGCCGAATGATTGCTCACACCGAACCGCAGCCCGTTTGCCCGCGCCGTTTTCGACCAAATTCCGATCAGATCTTTTTTCGGACCGACCTTGACCGAATTCCATTGGTGATATTTTGAGTCGTAATTGTCAAAATTGTCGTGATGATTCGCCAGCGCGACAAAATATTTCGCGCCCGCATTTTTATACAGATTCATCAACTTTTCAGGCTCCCAACGCTCGGCTTTCCACAAATTATCAATTTCCATAAACCCGAATTTTGAAGGATGCCCGTAATTTTTAAGGTGAAATTTATTCTGTGCCGAGCCTTGCTGATACATTCCCCGCGCATACCAGTCGCCCTGTTCGGGCTGGCATTGGGCGCTCCAATGCGCCCAGATGCCGAATTTTGCATCACGAAACCATTCGGGCGTTTGATAACCGCCCGTCAGCGATTCCCAGGTCGGTTCAAACTTTTTAACGTCTGAGAAATTTGCGGCAGCATTCGTAATTTGCGGGAGTGCCAACGAAGCGCCCAATCCAATCGCACTATTAACAAGAAATTGACGACGCGTTAATGACATAATAAGTTTTCTCCCAACGTGATTTATTTTTTCCGGATTAAATCTCACCGCGTAAAGATGAAATTCTCTATTTCTTGAGAATTTCATCCTCAAATCCCGGCAAATATTTATCAGTATTCAAAATTCGATATTCCTCGTTTTGAATACTGATTTTTGAAGTTTAAGCGAGCGCATTTCGCGCAATTATTTCTTTGTAAAGTGCGGCACTCAATTTGGGCGTTCTTTTTTGTGTTTTGTAATCAACATAATGCAGACCGAATCGGTTTGAATAGCCATCCGCCCATTCAAAATTGTCCATCAAACTCCACAGAAAATAGCCTTTGACCGGAATTCCTTCGCTGGTTGCGCGTTGCAGCTGCGTCAAATAATTACGCAGATACATAACGCGGTCGGTATCGTAAACTTGCCCGTCCGCCGCCGGAATATCGGACGAAGAACAGCCGTTTTCGGTGATGTAAATCTCTTTCACGCCCCAGATTTTATTGACGTGACGCGGTCCCCAATAAAGTGCTTCGGGTCCGACAAAGAGCCAAAACGAAGCCATATGCGGAAACGAGACAGGTTGCGGCACGACTGCAAAACCTTGTGCCGAACCGTCGGCCCGCACATATTGCGGCGTGTAAATATTGATGCCGACAAAATCGA
>JBDTZT010000731.1:0-2718 GCA_040005005.1 Actinomycetota bacterium | reverse complement strand
CTCAGCCAATTTTCAGCCGTTTGTTTCGGCGCAAGCTTTTCGCCGTCAACCGCGAAATTCAGCTTTCGCATTTCTTCGGTCGAAATCGCGTTTGTTAATTTCTCGAATGTCTCGCGCAGGATTTCCGTTTTATCGTTTCGTGCAATGAAAACGGCTTGATAAGGCGGAAAATATTTTTTGTTGTCCGATAGCTGAAACAAATCGAGTGCGCCAATCAAACCGTCGGTCGAATTTCCGGCGATAATGTCGAGTTCGCCCGCTTGCAAAGCGCGATACGTTAAAGACAAATCCATTTCACGCGGCTGTTTGGCGAAATTAAAATTATAACTACGCGAAAATCCCGCATAGCCATCGGCACGCGACATAAAATCTTGCCCAAATCCGGCTTGCCAGTTTTTTGAAATCGGGACGGCATCGGAAATCGTTTTGAGATTATTTTTCCGCGCCGCTTCGCCGCGAATCAGTATCGCAAAATCATTGGAAAAGCCGAGCGGCGGACTTAAACTCAAAGCAAATTTTTCGGCGTATGCCTGCTTTGTTTCGTCATACACTTTTTGCGTGTCGGTGATTGGTTTCTGCTTCAAAATCGCCGTGTAAGCCGTTCCCGTATATTCGGGATAAACGTCCAAGTTGTTCGACAAAAGGGCTTCGTGCGCGAGATTTCCGCCGAGTTCAAATTGTCTTTCGACCTGTATTCCGCGCTTTTCGAGTATCTGCGCCAAGATTTCCGCCAAAATCACCGATTCGGTAAAATCCTTTGAGCCGACACGGATTGTTTGATTTGCAAATTCAGAGTTGCCTTTTTGGTTTGAAGTTTGAGATTTGAAATTTGGAATAAAACTTAGACCAATAATCACCAAAATCAACGCAAACGAACCGACCGCAATAAATTTTCGGCGCGAATTTTCAGCACGTTTTTTGTAATCGAAAGACTTTTCAAATTGTCCGAGCGCGAAATCACAAAAAAGCGCGAGAATCGCCGACGAAAGCGCGCCCGCGAGCAGTAAGTTATTATCGTTTTGCCGCAGTCCGCGAAAAATATAAGTTCCCAAGCCGCCCGCACCGACCGCCGCCGCGACCGTCGCGACACCAACCGCAATGACGACCGCGACGCGAATTCCAGTTAAAATCACGGGCGCGGCAAGCGGTAGTTCGACCATTTTTAGAATCTGCCAATCGGTCATTCCCATTGCCGTCGCCGCTTCCCGCGTTCGCGCATCAACGCCGGAAATTCCCGTCACGGTGTTGCGGATGATCGGCAAAAACGAATAAAGCGTAAGCGCGATGACGGCAGTTTTCGCGCCGATTCCGCCGATGTAAGCAATCGGGATCAGCAAACCGAAAAGTGCCAGACTCGGAACGGTTTGCAAAATATTCGCAATTCCCAAAACCGGAGTTTGCAGAGATTTTTTGCGCGTTAGCAAAATTCCGATCGGTACGCCGATAATGACAGCGAAAAAAGTCGAAACAAAGACAAGCAAAAGATGTTCGCGGGTCAAAGCCAACAATTCCGCCCAATTTTGTTTGAGAAATTCAAAAAAGTTCATTGCTTATTTATTCGATTGTAGCAGAAATGTTTCTCGCCAAAGCAACTAAAATTAAACTTCACTGCGTCATAGAGACGAATAGCCGAAAGCGAAAATTCACATTTTGGTGAAGGTCTTTACCTCAATTTGGAAATTTGATTTTCTTGTGGCTATGCCGTCTGATGTGCGGAAAGGCAGAGCCTTTCCAGTTAGTTTTCCCAATTTTGCGGCTGCGCCGCTGATTTTGAGGTAGAGCCTCAAGGTGGTACAATGCAACTATAACGGCGAGGCAGAGCCATCGCCGCACATCAGGCGGCACAGCCGCGAGAAACAAGACAATCGGATTTGCACAACCATCCAACATTATGACCAAACAGACTTTTGATATTAACAAACTTCGTGTTGCCTCGCCGTGTTCCGTCGGTTGGGAAACAATGTCGGGCGATGAACGCGTTCGTCATTGTAATTCGTGTCAACTGAATATTTACAACATTACGGAAATGACCGAAAACGAGGTTGAAGATTTGATCGCAAACCGTGAAGATAGACTTTGTATTCGTCTTTACAAACGCGCCGACGGAACGGTTTTGACCAAAGATTGTCCGATTGGATTTCGTGCTTATCAGAAAAGAACTGCACGTTTTGCGGGTGCGGCTTTGACGGCGATTTTGGGGTTGTTTTCGGTTTCTTTTGGACAGAAAGATGTCAAAAAAAATGAAGATGATTCGATAATTAGAATTGTCCGAACAATCAATGTAAATCAGCCAAGTAGTTTAGGCGGAATAATTAAAGATCAGACTGGTGCATTAATTCCAAAGGTTGAAATAAAGATTTATAAAGACAAAAAGAAAAAGATAAAGGTGAAATCAAACGAAGACGGAGTTTATAATTTACCTACGCTTCCGGCAGGAACATATTTTTTTGAAGTTAAATCTGTAGGATTTAAGACTTACAAAATTCCTCTAATTATAAGCGCAAATGAGCAAATTAAACTTGATTTAATGCTTAAAACGGAAGGATCTGTTACGGTTGGAATTTATACGGAAGAACCTTTGATTGACACGACATCAAGCAGTGTTACAACAATCCTCACGCAAAAGATGATTGATAGGTTGCCGCACTAAAGATTGACGGTTTCCAGATAATTCCTAACCAGCGGCAAATCTGATTTCGTAAAGTTTTCGGGCGTTTC
>JBDTZT010000730.1:0-2720 GCA_040005005.1 Actinomycetota bacterium | reverse complement strand
CGTCGTGAACCGCGCCAACGATTCGCATCGGAAAGCGTTCCGACGAGCGAAACAATCTCGAATTTGCCTTCAAAACTTGTTGTGTCGCTTTGATCGGCAAGCCGGATCTTGGTTTCCTTTAAACTTCCGACCGCCGTTATGATAAGGCCCGCGCTGATTTTATTTTCCTTCGTAAATTTTTCGAGTTCGAGGCGTAAATCCTGATTCGGTTTTAATCGCAACGCAAAAATTCGCATCTTTTTCGCGCTTGCCTGTTCGATTTGGGCATTGACGCAGAAAGCCGCAATAAAAAATACAGTTAATAAAAGGCAGATTTTCTTTATTTGCATAATCTTGTATCCTGAAAACATCTTTCCGTTAATCTATCAGAGGAGAATGTTTTGATGAAACTGCTTTTGTTTGTTTTTGTGATTTTTTTTGTTTACTCGACCGTTTTCGCACAAACGGATGCGACCAAGAATTTACACGCCTTGTTTGACAGCGAATGGGAATTGAATCTGCGCGAGAATCCGACGTTTGCCTCTTTTCTGGGCGATAAACGCTACAACGCGCTCTGGGACGATGTCAGTCTTGAGGCGATCAACAAACGCAATCTGCATGAAATCGAAACTCTTTCGCGGCTTAAACGAATCAACCGCAACGAACTTTCCGACAAAGACAAACTCAATTACGACCTTTTCCAAAAAAACACGGAAGAATCTATTGACGGCTTTAAATTCAAAGCGTTTCTGCTGCCGATAAAACACGACAGCGGCATTCAAACCGCCGACCAACTCGCCGAATTTTTACAATTTCAAACCGTCAAAGATTACGAAGACTGGATTGCGCGGCTCAATGCTTTTCCAAGCTTTATGGAGCAAACCATGGCGCTTTTGCGCGAAGGCGAGCGGCAAAAAATCCTCTGGGCGCGCGTTGTGATGGAGCGCGTGCCGCCGCAGATCGATAAACAAATCACCGGAAGCGCCGAAGCAAATTCGTTTTACGCGCCGTTTAAAACTTTCCCGAAAGATATTTCCGAAAGCGAGCAAGCGAGATTAAAAAATGCGGCGAAAGAAGCCATCACAAACAAAATAATTCCGTCATACAAAAAACTGAAGGATTATTTCACGGGCGAATATCTGCCTGCGTCTTACCCGCAAGCGGGCATTTGGCAGCGTCCCGACGGCGCGGAATATTACGCTTTCCTGGCGCGTTCATACACGACGACGAACATGACGCCCGCACAGATTCACGAAAAAGGTCTTTTGGAAGTCAAACGCATTCGCGCCGAGATGGAAAAGATCAAAGCTGAGGTTGGTTTCGCGGGAACGCTTCAGGAATTTTTTCAATATTTGCGAACCGACCCGAAGTTTTTCTACAAAACGCCCGATGAACTTCTCAACGCATACCGCGCAATGGCGAAAAAGATTGACCCTAACTTAACGAAAATCTTTCGCACACTGCCGCGCTCTCCATACGGCGTGATTCCGATTCCCGACAATATCGCGCCCGACACAACGACCGCTTATTACAATTCGCCCGCCGCCGACGGTTCGCGTCCCGGTTATTTTTACGTCAATCTTTACAAACCCGAAGTTCGTCCGCGTTGGGAAATGTTGGCTTTATCCTTGCACGAATCCGTTCCCGGTCATCATTTGCAACTATCTTTACAGCAAGAACTCGGCGAAGTTCCGAATTTTCGCAAATACGGCGGCTACACGGCGTTTATCGAAGGTTGGGGTTTGTATGCTGAAAGTTTGGGCGAAGATATGGGACTTTACACCGACCCTTACGACAAATTCGGTCAATTAACCTACGAAATGTGGCGCGCCGTGCGGCTCGTCGTTGATACGGGAATGCACTTTTATAAATGGGACCGGCAGAAGGCGATTGATTTTTTCAAAGAAAACGCCGCCAAAACCGACCAGGATATTGTCAACGAAATTGACCGCTACATCTCCGATCCGGGACAAGCCCTTGCTTATAAGATCGGCGAACTCAAAATAAAAGAACTTCGCGCTCGTTCAAAACAAGCACTCGGCGATAAGTTCGATATTAAAGAATTTCACGATACAGTTCTGCTTTCGGGCGCAGTTCCGCTCGATATTTTGGAAAAGAATGTTGATGAATGGATTGCGAGAAAAAAATCTTGATTTGAAATTAGAGTAATGCAACAAAATAACTATCAAATACCGGAAAAACGGCATTCTCGCCTTGGCATTGCTTCGGTCGTCGTCGGATTCGGTTTGCCGGTTCTGCTCGTCTTATTCGTGCTCGTGATCTATCTTCTCGAATCGAATAAAAGTCCGTGGGCTAATGATATTGAGCAAAATCTGTTCATTGTCAGTTTATTGTTTCCGCTGGTTCACCTGATCGCTTTGATTCTCGCTTTGGTCGGGCTTTTTTCAAAACAGACGAAAAATCTTTTTCCGATCATCGGCTTGGTTTTGAACTTAATTTTAATGATCGTCGGCATTATTTTACTGGTCGCGGGAGTTTCCGTGATCCTGCTTCTTTTATCTGTTCCGGTGCCGGTGCGATAATTTGGGAAAACGGCGCAAACGGCTGAAGTCATCAGCAAGAAAGCTCCAAAGCTCTTGCTGTAAAAAAACAAAATGATCAATCAATCTAATTATCAAATCACCGAAAAGCGGCATTCGCGGCTCGGCATTGCGTCGGTGGCGATCGGCATTCTTTTGCCGGTTTTGCTCATTTTGTTTTTTCTCGCCGCAACTTTTATC
>JBDTZT010000729.1:0-2720 GCA_040005005.1 Actinomycetota bacterium | reverse complement strand
ATTTTCTGTTTTCAATTAGATTTATGCGGACATTTATCCGTCCACAAATGCCGTTTCACCAATAAAACTGTGATAGTCCGGATCGTTCCTGACCGTTTCCTGAAGTTTTTTGACAAGGTTTTGGTCGGGCATTCCGCCGCGGATTATCGAATCGGCGACGGCGACGGCCGCATACCAAGTTTTATTGCTGATGCCGTGAGATTTAAACCCGAAACCGACACGGCGTAAATAAAGCGTGTGCGCGACGTGCGCGACCACCTCATTGTCAATCGAACTGATTTGAACTTTTTTGTAATCAACCAGCGCGTGCGTTGCTTCGTGAACGACATAACTGTTCCATTCGCGGAAACCGAAGCGATGGCTGCCAAATCTGAATTTGTTGCGTCGCGGTGAATATTGCGCCGCCGCGCCCGCATCCAATTCCGTATCCAATTCATCCGGCACGACGAAATGCCCTTCAATAACTTTCTCAGCAATTTCAAGATAAGCCTTGCCGCTGACTTCAACGCCCAAAAGCCTGAAATTGACCCGCAGGACTTCAGGACTTTGTAAAATACGAATAACGCTTTCTTCCAATGTTTGAGCCATTTTTTCTCTCCGCTTTGCCAATCCATTCTTAAAAATAATGTCCGATTTCGGCTGATTTATTCACAATCGAGAAATTCCCTCGCCACCCAGCCTTTCGCCTTTCCGCGCCGCGTTAATTTTATTTCCGACCAATTGCGAAGTTTTGTGTCATACATATCGTTTTCCGTATAAACGACCGTGCCGTTGGTTAGTTTTCCGATAATCTTTCCGTTCGGAAGATCGCGGATATTTAGCCGTGTTCCCGTCGTATCAGACACCATACAGCGTTGCAGGTCGCCTTCATCTTGCGCATCCGATTCAAGTTCCGGCAGCGTCGGGGCAAACGCAAAAACTTCAAATGAACCTTTATTGGTCCCGCCGTCGGTCAGAACATCCATCCTAAAAAACCAGGTCCCGCGTGCCTTGGCATCTACTTCCGAGAGGCAAAGTCTATTGTCATTACATTTTTTATATTCTTGTTTCCAGTCAGCCATATTTTTCTCCCATTCCAACGTCTTTCAATTTATTTCGACGAATTTGATTGCCTTTTTATCGGCTCGCTTTCTTCTTGTTTTTGATTTTTGATAGTATGGTTTGGTTATTTGAACAGGTCGTTCAATAATGATGTTTCCGTCAAAATTGAAATAATGAATTTCAGTTTGGCAACCTCTGAAGTAATCCAGAGGAGAACCGTCAGCAGTTGAAACCGACGGCAAACCTGTAGTTTTATTAACCGATGTGTAGAAATTAATTCTCTCAAAGCCATTGTCCGGATTCTTTGGGGTTGTTACGCTGTATTTAAACATCACGATTGAGTCGTCTGTATTTGATTTGTCGGTGGATATAGTTGCTTCGCTGATCAAATTGTTAAAGCTGTGTTTATATAAAATAGGTAAAAGTTTTCCTTCAGGAAAAAATTTAGGATACGAACCGCCTCCTCCGCTTTCCAAAATAAATCCTTTTTCGTATGGACCGTTTTGGCTTCTTCTTTCAAAAGGTTCATCTCCAATCTGAATCCAATCTTTTCGAACAATCCCACCGGTAAACACTTCGGTAAAAATATAGTTGTATCTGTCAGGCGATTGAAATCGTAAAGTTTCTTCGCCGCACAAGGTTTCTTTATTTTTGTGTGTAACTGTAATTTGATACGACTTTCCGTCAAACATCCGATTCATCGAAGCAATAAGGGCTTCTTTCGGGTTTTGATTAGCTTGTTCGGCAGTTAATACTTGTTTTACTTGCGTTTTACAGGTAGTCGTAAAAATACCGAGCATAATTGCAAGCGAAATTGCTGTTGAAATTGTTGCTCTGATGTTCATTATTTTTTCTCCTTTTTCAATCGTTATTAATTCCTTGTTTTTTTCCACACGATTTAAAATTCACTGTCGTGGCTGAAGCATCGATTAAATGGGCATGATAACCGGGTTGTGCATCGGTAAACGGGGTTTCCGCCATCAGCAAAATCGTTGTTTTTTTGCTTTCTTCTTTTCCGCGGTTGAAAAATACATCAACAATTTCGCGATCAAGAATCTCCAAATCTTCGGGAACGGCAAGTTTTAAACCCAGAAAATCATTAGTGTAAATCTGCCCATCAGTCGTTCCGTAGCTGAAAACAGCCGATGATTTGGAATCTTTGACCCGTTGGGCTGATTTTCTTGTTCTTTGGGCAAACGCAGAAATTGAAATCAACCCGAATAAACCAATCAAACATAAAGTTGTAAATAATTTTTCATAGGTTTTCTCTTTTCTTTCAAAATCTCAGGCTCACGATATTACGGGGTTTTGTATCTGTATCGGCACAACATTTTTTTGCCTTTCCTGTGTAAAATCTGTCAATTCGTTGACGGCATTACAGGTTTTCGCAATCACTGCGAGAAAAACACCAAAACCGATCGCCGCAAAAATAATTCCCAAAACGGGAATCACCGACATCAATATTAAAAACGGATACGCTTCATAAACACCTGGAGACAAATTCGAAACCGGCAGCTGATGCCGCTTTACAAAGTTGTTGAAATCCTTCGGGAAACCGCTCCAAACTTGGAAAATCCAATAAAGGTTGTAGAACGGTATAAAGAGATAGCCGATTGCTTGCGCGGGTGTGGTGCGGGCATATCCGTCCTGAATGGACGACCACATCTGCCAAATAACGA
>JBDTZT010000728.1:0-2721 GCA_040005005.1 Actinomycetota bacterium | reverse complement strand
CATCAGAAGAAGCGACGGAATGCCGTATTTTTCCGTTGTCAGGCGGTCAACTTCGCGCATCTCTGAGGCTGTCATGACTTTTTGCATAATTCAATAATTTGCCACAAAAGAAGAAGTTTAGCCACGAACGAACACAAAAAGAGACGAAAAAAGCAGATAACTTATTTCGTGTTCATTCGTTTTTGTTGGCGGCTGATTTTCGCACAAAAAAAGAAGCCGTGTTCTCGCGCAACACGGCTTCCAAAACATAGTAAAAAGATTGTAAACGGAAGACACTGAAACCCGCCTGACAAGCCAATTTGCTTGCTACCGCACTTGACCACCTTTTTTGTTTCCGTTGTTTATAGAAAGGTTTATTCAAGTTTCGTTTCCAAAAAATCAAGAAAATATTTCAATAAACTTTTTGAACCGCATAAATATTAATGCCCCCGACTGGATTTGAACCAGCGTCCTACCGCTTAGGAGGCGGTCGCTCTATCCAACTGAGCTACGGGAGCGCGTGAATTTAAGAATCGTAATTGATTAACGATTTCACTTCGTAACCGTTGAATTTTTCGCGCCCGTTCAAGAAATCGAGTTCGACGACGAAAAGTAATCCGACGATTATTCCGCCTAAGCCTTCAACCAGATCAACGACCGCTTTCGCCGTGCCGCCCGTCGCCAGAAGGTCGTCAACAATTAAAACGCGGTGTCCCGTCCCGACCGCGTCTTTGTGCATTTCGAGCGTGTCTTGCCCGTATTCAAGGTCATACGACACGGAAACTTTCGCAGCGGGAAGTTTCTTCGGTTTACGCACCGGAACAAATCCCGCGTTCAAATGATAAGCGAGCGGAGCGGCGAAAATAAATCCGCGCGATTCAACGCCGATCACCGTGTCAATCTGTTCGCCTTTAAATTGGTCGGCAAGCGCGTCAATCGTCTGGCGCAGCCCGCTCGCGTCTTTCAAAAGCGTAGTAATGTCGTAAAAATTGATGCCCGGTTTCGGAAAATCAGGCACTTCGCGGATTAGTTTTTTTAAATGTTCCATAAATTAGTCGAGAGTCGAGAGTCAAGAGTCAAAAAAAAGTTTTTTCTCGACTCTCGACTCATTTATCTCTCAACCCTAAACGATGAATATAAATTACCCGGCTCTAAAACCTCTTCTTCAATATGTTCGACTTTTGAAAAGGTCGGTCCGGCGGTCAAATCGTGTTTGAACTCTTCGACCGCTTTTGCATCGCCTTCGGCAAAGGCTTCGACGCGACCGTTCTCCAAATTTCGCACATAACCCAAAACCTGATGCCGGGCGGCAGCGCGTTGGGTAAAAAAGCGAAAACCGACACCTTGCACCATTCCGCTGATTGTAAATTTTCTCGCAACTTTCATTTTCAGAAGTCAAAAGTTAAAAGTTGGAAATTAGAAGTTAAAGTCAATATTCTGATTTCATCTTCCGACTTCTAACTTCTAACTTCTACCCGATCGCATCAAGGCATTCCATAAGCGGACGCTGTCGGCACGTGTAAATCGGCATTCCGCGCATCGTAAATTTACTGGCGGCGGCCGTTTCGCGCATTTCTTCGGCGAGCGCGAGAAAATCCTTCGGCTCGTCGGTTTCAAAACTGACAATGTATTCCTGTTCGTGAAACCCGAAAGCATGCGTCAAATGGATTTTGATATTTTCAAACTTCTTGCCGACCATAAAATTTTGTTCCATCAGTTGAGCGCGTTCTTCGTCCGTCATCGAATACCAATCGCGGCTTTTCGCGCACGGATAAACAAAATGATATTTTTTCGCGCCGGCTTTGATGTGATAACGGTCTTCCGCCGAGTCGTGCGAATCTTCGGAAATAAACATCATTTTTCTGGTCATTGCCAGATAATTATCGGTTGTTTCGAGATAATTGCCGAGATTCGTGTGATAAAGTTTGGCGGTCATATCCTGAATCGAATCCAACGAATTACCGATCCGCCAGAACATCAAATCCGCTTTTGAATCAAAGCCGACGAGCGAATAGCTGTAAAGCAAAAGCTGGTCGTTGAAATTGTTGAAAACATTTTGAAATTCGGATTTGAAGTTGTGCTTTGTTTCTGCATTGAGTTTGCGCCAGTCCGGATTGACCCGAAAAAAGATAAAATTGACGAACTGTTTCTCGATAACCGGAAACAAATGAGGTTCCTTATTGTCCGAAACAAGCCGCAAAGGACTTATTTCCGGCTCTTTCTTCTCAAAATCGAATAATTCCATTATATCTGTAAAAAGGGTTGCGGAATCGAAAGTTTCTGTGATTATTGTGCCAATTTTCGCAAACAATGTCCAAAGTCCAAAAGTTTTTGTGAGCAGAATTTTGTTTAATCGCAAACTTCTCAATTTTTACTTGCCGTTTCAAATCAACGACTTTATTTTCCCAAAAGTCGGCGGCTAAAACAATCGGATTTAATTTTTTTGAAAAGAATGTAAAATTATCCTGATGCTGAAAATCGAAAATTACATCGGCGGCGAACTGTTTGCCCCAATTTCCGAAAATTATCTCGACAATTTCAATCCGGCTTGCGGAGAAGTTTATTCATTAATTCCCGATTCGGACGAACGCGACGTTGAACGTGCGGTCGAAGCGGCCAAAAAGGCTTTTCCGGTTTGGTCAAAAATGTCGGCTGAACAAAGACACGATATTTTAATGCGTGTTTCAAGTTTGATTGAGCGCGATTTGGATTCGCTTGCGACCGCCGAAAGCATTGACAACG
>JBDTZT010000727.1:0-2721 GCA_040005005.1 Actinomycetota bacterium | reverse complement strand
AGCGGCGCAAACGGATTATCGTTGATTTCCGAACCCGCGATAATCGGCATTTCTTCGTCCAAAAGTTCGGTTAATTGTCTGATAATACGGCTTTTCGCCTGTCCGCGTGTGCCCAAAAGTATAAGGTTATGTTTCGACAAAACCGCATTCACCAGCTGCGGAATGACCGATTCTTCATAACCCAAAATCCCTTGAAAAAGTTTCTCGCCCGACTTGAGTTTTTTAATTAAATTCGTCCGCATTTCGTCTTTTACCGAACGCGTTTGATACCCGCTTGTTTTTAATTCACCTAATGTTACTGCTTTCATATTTCAAATTATCTCACATCGACGCTATATTTTTCGATGATCTCATCAAAGATTTTTTTCGATTCGCTTAATTTATCTTCTGGGAAAGCGCCGCCAAATTTTTGGTCAGAAATTTGTCCTCTGTATAAAGAACATCTATAACATATAGCAATTTCGACAGTTATATTTTCAAAAACAGCTTTTATTCCGTGATGAGGAATAAAACAACGCGCCATGTCGCCACCTCTTTCTACATCACGGAAAAAGGCTTCAATCAAGTTTTTTCTTAGAGTTATATTTAAATCCTTTGCAACTTTGTTAGCCGAAAACTCTAAATAATCGCTATCGAATTTTACGTTTAACTTTTGAAGTATGGAAATATCTAACTCTTGAAGCATGGAAACCTCTTGCACCTTTTCATCGTAAAACCAAACTTCCAAATTATCGGCATTTTCTAATATTTCCTTTGTTCTCGATAAATATTAAATCCTTTGTTTCGCTCATATTTTCTCGCCGACCAAATAAACCACCGCTTCTTCGCTCACGACACGCGCCGAATGATAAGTATTAGCGGGCATAAAATCGCGGTCGCCTGCTTCGAGCACAACGGTTCCGATGCGTTCAATCGTGAGTTCCAACGCGCCGGAAATTATCCAGTGCGATTGATCTTCGCCGTGTTTGTGATTGACATAGATGGCTTCGGGTAAATCGCTCCATTGAAAAACCCGAAAACCTTCCGTTACCAAAATGTGCCGCAGCATCGCCGAATTCGGCGCGTGCATCTGCGTCCAACGTTCAATTCTGTAATTTTCTATATTCATTTGATTATTTAATTCCTTAAATCATAAGTCTATATTACAATTTCCGTATGATTCAAACAGTCTCGGGCGCACTCGAAAAATTTCAAAATTCGGTCGGCATCAAATTTCAGCTTTACAACAGTTTATTTTTGTCGCTTCCATTTTACGGAGTTGATAAAACAGGCATTTTGCTGTCGCTTTTCAACAACGATTGCGAAGAAGGTTTTGCCAAGGGAAAAAGTCCGGATGGTATTATTGAGAAGTTCTTCAAAAACAATTCGGAACAGGAAAAACTCGACTTTCTTTTCCGCTTTGTGCAATACACCGAACGTCAGGTTGTTTTATTTGATGCGCTCGAAGACGCCGCTTTTACCGAATTAAACGACCGCCACGGGGCGGGAACTTTAACACAACTTGAAGCGCAGGTTTTGCAGGAAAACAAAATAGCTGAATTTGCCGAAAAATTAAACGCTTTTTCCGTTCGCCTGGTTTTGACCGCGCACCCGACGCAATTTTATCCCGGCGCCGTTCTCGGAATTATCAATGATTTGGTCGAAGCAATTGAACAGAATGATGTTTCGCTGATCAACACGTATCTACAGCAACTCGGACGCACACCGTTTTTCAAAAAGCAAAAACCGACCCCGTTTGACGAAGCACAAAGCCTGATTTGGTATCTCGAAAACGTCTTTTACGAAGCCATCGGCAACATCGCTTCCGATTTGAAAAACTCTTTCCCGGCTGAAAAATTTGATTTGTCAACCCTCGTCAAAATGGGTTTCTGGTCAGGCGGCGACCGCGACGGAAATCCTTTTGTGACAACCGAAACAACGCGCAAAACTGCCAAGGCTCTACGGCTTGCGGCTTTGCGCTGTTATTATCGCGACACGCGCAAACTCAAACGCCGTCTGACATTTACGGGCGTTGATGCGCTTCTCGCAGAACTCGAGAACAAACTTTACACGGAAGCGTTCTCGTCCGAAAAAAGCAATTTAACGAAAAACGAAATTCTGCAATATCTGACCAAAATCCGCGAAATGCTCGTGGAAAATCATAACGGTTTATTCGTTCATCTGGTTGAGAATTTACTCGAAAAGGTAAATACTTTCGGGCTTTATTTCGCCGCGCTTGATATTCGCCAGGACAGCAGCGTTCACGCCAAAGTTTTGTCCGACGTTGCCGAAAAAACGGACGCTTTGCCGAAGAATTACAACAATTTAACGAATAATGAAAAAATCGAAATGCTTCTCAAAATCACTCAAAAAATTGACGCGGAAATTTTCGATGATGAATTAACAAAAGATACTTTGCAAAACATCGGCGCAGTCAAGCAAATTCAAACTAAAAACGGCGCACAAGGTTGCGAACGCTATGTCATCAGTCATAGCGAAGCGGCTCTGAACGTCATCGAAGTTTTCGGTCTGTTTCTGCTTGGTGGCTGGACGGCGGAAGATTTGACGATTGACATCGTGCCGCTTTTTGAAACGATTGTTGATTTAAAAGAAGCCGCAAAAATAATGCGTGAGCTTTACGAAAATCCGGTTTACCGTGAACATTTATCGCGCCGGAAAAATATCCAAACGATTATGCTCGGCTTTAGCGACGGCACCAAAGACGGCGGTTATCTGATGGCA
>JBDTZT010000726.1:0-2724 GCA_040005005.1 Actinomycetota bacterium | reverse complement strand
ATATGCTTCTTGCATTTCTTTTATTTACTGATAGTTGAAAATCATCTGAATATTAAATGTCGTCAATTTAAGCTGCTGCTATTGAAAGTTTGAATTTCTTCGCGTTAATCAAAAGAAAAAGGTCGAAACTCGTAAATCCCAACCTTTTCGCTAATTATAATTCGGCAAATTCAACAAAACTCTGCCGGAACCTTTAAAAAAGAAACTTTGTCGTCGCGTTCATAGTTTCGGTATGCTGAATGACCTTTTTTCCGAGCGCGGTTGCCATCAAACTGACATTTAGATCAGACAGGCCAGTACCGTTTGAGATTGTTTCCATTGCCAGCCCTGAGCCGCCTTGACTGTGAATATCCGCAACAGACGAGCCGGGCGGTGTGTCAATTTTGTTGTGCATACATTCGTGAAAGGCGAGTTTGGCGACCAGACGGCTGTAAGCAAAATCGCCTTCCATCGCCCGCAGATAAATTTCTGAAAGCATTCCGCCCGCCGAAGGAAAAGTTCCGCCCGAACCTTTGTTATGTTTAGGAACGGCTTTATATTTTTCCTTGATAATACTGTCAGCTTGCGATGCCAGAAAATAAACTACAATATCGGTTTGTTGAACCACACCGCGTTCCCACGAATAATGAAATCGTTCGAAAGGACACGATTCGTGATTAACCACTCTTTCAAACATTTCCTTCATATGATTGCCGACCGACCACATTGTTCCTTCGCCCCAATAATATTGATTACCGGGTGCCATATTAACAAGCCAAAGTGTAAAAACTCCGCTTTTCGTAACTTTCGCCATAATAAAATAACCTCACAATTAAAATTTGGGCTGGTGTTTCAAGCCGATATTAAATTAAAACTATTGGAAACCAAATCGTCGTCTGCGTGTGCGGCAATTTTTAATGAATTTCCGTAACCGAACTGACGAACGGAATAATAGGTTGGTTTTGCTTTTCTTTTCAAAGTTGTGATACTTGGCTAAGGTATTGCTCTGCGCAAGTCAAGTGTCGCGTTACCGGACTTTAATATCGTAATACGCAGGTTTAGTGGTGCGTTACTGAATCTTAGTATCGCGCTTCGCAAGATAAGTGTCGGGATACGCGGGTTTAGTAACGTAATCCGCAAGCCAAGTATCGCAAACTTAAATTTGCGATACGCGCTACACAAGCCGAGTAGTGCGTTACTAAGGAGCAAATTTTTTTACGGAAAAGAAACCGTTTGTGATTGTCGGGCATCAGAGAAAATTAAGGGGCAGTCATCTCCAACTTTTTTGTTACAATTGATTTTTCGTAAGGTAATTTAGCCAAAATGCTCAATAAGGAGTTTTTATGAAATTAGGAAAGAGTGTTTTCGCCGTGTTTGCTTTTTTCATCGTCTTTGCCGGTCTTGAAATTTACGCTCAAGATTCAAAACTTCCGAAACAAATTAGAATTCTAAACAATTACGCCTCAGCAATTCCGTTTGAAGACGGCAAGACGATTATTGCCGAGGTCAACTTTACAGGGTTGACCGTGCTTTCCGGAAGCGAAATTTCAAAGGCTTTCGCGGAAAATCGGATGGCAATAAAAGCCGGGGATGAATTTTACGGCTATCGAGTGGCAAAGGCGGTTAAAGTCATTCGAGAATCGCTTGCCTCAAACGGTTTCGATAAAGCCGAAATAGTTGCGTTTGGCCAAAAACTTCCGAAAAATGAGATGAAACTTAACTTTGTCATCAAAGAGGGTGCACTGGCTCGCGTGTCGGAAGTTCGTTTTGAGGGAAATGTGAATGTTTCAAACGAAGAGTTGGTTGAAGATTTTAAGCAGTGTTCGGACGATTCTTGGAAAATTTATGATTTGAGAAGATACGTTTTTTATGCGCGAACTTGTACGCAAAGGTTTTTGTTAAGCAAAGGCTTTCTGTCAGTGAAAATACGCGAACCAACATTACTTAATGTTGAAGGCAATTATATTGTAGAAATAAATCTTGAAGAAGGTCATCGCTACCGAATCGGCGAGATCAAAGTTGAAGGTATAAAGGCTTTTACTGAGAAAGAAGTTTTAGAAATGCTGGGGCTTAAAGAAGGCGATGTTCTTGATGGCAAAGAACTTCAAAATTCTATTTATGAAAAATTGAAAAGAATTTACGCCGATAAAGGCTACGTTTTATATAATGCCGAGTTTGATCCGAAATTTATTGAACCTATCGCGGAAGGCTTGGATGCGACCGTAGATTTATTGATAACAATAGATGAAGGAGAACTTTTCAAACTTGCAAAAATTGAATTTACTGGAGTCGAAAAAGAGCAAATTGAAGAATTGAGAAAGTTGATTTCTTTGGAAGATGGAGAAATATACAGCCAAAGTAAGATTGAAGAAGGAATTAAAAAAATCAATGAAACAAAGAAATTTTATTCGATGGAGTATGACAGTTCGGATGTTGAAGTACGGACAACTATGGAAACCAAGCGAGAAGAAACCGAACGAGTCGAAGGAAGTTTGCTTTTAAGACGAAAAGACGTAGATGAGGATTTAACTAAAAGCCAAGATGCGGGTGAACTATACTTGAATATAAAACTTCGGAAAATCGAAAAATGAACGAACAAATTATCGAAAACTATAAAACGGACACTTTGGAAGCGTTTCGCAATTATAAGCAATTGGCGGAACGGGCGATTGAGCAAATTACGGAAGACGAATATTTTAAGGCGATTGACGCGGAATCGAATTCGATTGCGACGATCGTCAAACA
>JBDTZT010000725.1:0-2724 GCA_040005005.1 Actinomycetota bacterium | reverse complement strand
TATGCGGTTTATCGCAACGGCGTTTGGTACATCTGGCAAAGTTCAAACGGGCAGGTTCGCATTGCCCAATTCGGTCTGGCAAACGATAAACCGGTCGCGGGCGATTACGACGGCGACGGTAAAACCGATTTAGCGGTTTGGCGCGGCTCGACGGGCGTTTGGTATATCTGGCGTTCGTCCGATGGCGGTTATGATTTTCGTCAATTCGGTTTGAACGGCGACATTCCGCTCGTTGGTGATTTTGATGGTGATAAGATGGCGGATTACACGATTTTTCGTCCGTCAACCAGCGTCTGGTATGTTAATCTGAGTTCCAACGGCGATTTCAAAATCCTGTCATGGGGAATTTCGACCGACATTCCCGTGCCGGGCGATTTCGACCGCGATACCAAAACCGATTTCGGCGTCTTCCGTCCGAGCGAAGGAAACTGATATGTCTATAAGAGTTCGACGAATTCTTACGTCATCCAACATTTCGGCGCAAACGGTGATGTGCCCGTTCCGACGGCGTATCGGTAAGTCCAAAGTCTAAAGTCCAAAGTCAAGAGTCATAAATTTTAATTTTGGCTTTGACTTTAGACTCTGGACTCAAAAAAGCCGTTTGCCCATCTCCGTTCCGAGCATTTGCAAAGCGTTGGCGGGACGAATCATTACTTCAAAATCAATAATTTTTCCGCTCTCATCAAGCTCAATCAAATCAACGCCGCGCAAAGTCAGTTCGCCGATTCGGGCTTCAAATTCGAGCGCGAAATTTTGTCCGTCGAGAATTTCGCGCACATACTTGAAATCTTTAAAAACCTTTGCAACGGTCGTTAAAATATCAATTGTAATGGCTTTGCCGTCTTTTGGTTTCCAGACAAAAGGCGAGTGAAATTTTATGTCGTCGGCTAAGATTTCTTTCAAAATCGCCGCATTTTGCGTTTCGACAAATTTGTGCCAAAGCGAAAGAGTTTCGTTCATTTGCCAAGTTTATCGCAAATTTATAAAGATACGAAAATCAAAAAATTTAAAATAAACCTGTGTTCATCTGTGGATAATTGTCTTTTTGCGTTAAAATTCTACTCAGATGAAATTCAAATTGCCCGAAATTCCGCCGCCGAAACTGCTTTCCGCATTGCGCGGCTACAATCTTCTGCCCGCGATTATTTTTATGCCGACGCGGCGGCGTTGCGATGAATCCGCGCTCGAAGTCGCCGCCGACCAAATGAATCGAACGAACGCGGAAAAAGAGGAGAAGCGCAACGAGATTTTTCAGGAGTATCTGCTTGAAAATCCTGAAATAAAATCGCATAAACATCGCAAAATACTGCTTCGCGCCGGAGTTGCGGCGCATCATGCGGGACATATTCCGGCGTGGAAACTGCTGATCGAAAAAATGATGTCTGCCGGATTATTGGACGCGATTTTTGCGACTTCAACCGTCGCGGCAGGCGTTGATTTTCCGGCGCGAACCGTTGTTATTTCAAACGCCGACGCCCGCGGAAACGATGGCTGGCGTTCTTTGAAAGCGTCGGAAGTGCAGCAAATGACCGGACGCGCCGGACGACGCGGCAAAGATAACGTCGGTTTTGTCGTGCTCGCGCCGAGCAATTTTCAAAATCCACCGAAGATCGCCGAATTATTAAAATCGCCTCCCGACGCGCTGAACAGCCAGTTTCGCGCCACTTATACGAGCCTTTTAAATCTGCTTGACGCTTTCGGAAGTTTCGCGCAGGTTCGCGAGATCGCCGAAAAAAGTTTTGCGTTTCGTGAAACCGCCGCCCAACTTACCAGATTAGAGAAAGATTGTGAAAGACGGCTCGGTGAGTTAAATAAAAAACTCGACGGAAACGAATTTGGTTTGACGATTGAATCAGCGCAAGGCTTTGAGCGTTTAACGAATACGCGGCTTCGCCTTCAGGAAAAATTGCCGAACACCCGCGCCGAAGTTCGCGTTAATTGGCTTCGTGAGAACGTCCAAATCGGCAGAATCGTGACTAAAAGCCGCAACGGCAAGCGTTTTTTTCTCGTCTTGAATGTTTTCAGCGATAAAATTATGGCGATGCGCGATGACGGGCAAGGCGCGACGCTTTCGCTACCGCACATCGGGCGCGTTTTTGACAAAACTTACAAACTCGAAGAAAAATCGCTCGATGAAGCTTTTGATGACATCCACGAAGGTCGAAATCCCGCGCTCGATGAACCGAAACTTGCATTGCAAAACAGCGATTCGGACGAAGCGATTGAAATTATAAGTCAGCAAATCGAAAAACTTTTGCCCGCGAAATTAAGCGAAGACGCGGCGCGGCGGGCAAACCAGCTTTTATGGGAAACCTGGGATGATGTCGAATTTCTTGACCGGACGATGCGCGACATTGAGTTTTTGCGAAGCGAAGTTTGGCTCCCGTTTGAAAATCGCGCCCGGGTTTTGCATCATTTCGGCTATCTTGATTTCGGGGCGGAAAAAGTTACGGAACGCGGCAAATGGCTGGCGGATTTGCGCGTTGACCGACCGCTATTAGTCGGCGAAGCCTTGCGCCGCGGGCTTTTTGAAAAACTCGAACTGCCGCACGTCGCCGCTTTGATGGCTTCGCTGGCGGCCGATCCGGACAGAAATTTCGGCGAACTTTATCTTTCGGACAGAATTCTTGAGGTTATCACCGAGTTTGAAGACATCATTTACGAAGTTTCCGGCATTGAATGGAAACTCGGTGTCACGCCTGCCGAAGAAATAAATCTTTCGGC
>JBDTZT010000094.1:0-9161 GCA_040005005.1 Actinomycetota bacterium | reverse complement strand
AAGTGATTAACAATATACTGAGCACGACAAACGGCAAGGTTGATTTGAAAAACACTTGCGGAGAATTTTGTTTTGTTTGAAACCGGAACCGATGATTCTGCCGCAAGTCTCATCGCCGATTTTTCGGCGGGTGGTTTTTCTCTAACCGCCGGCAGTTTTTCTTCAAATATTTCGTTGACCGCCGCGATAAAACGATAGCCGTGACGCGGCACCGTTTTAATGTAATTCGGTTGTTGCGCATCGTCTTTGAGAATTTTTCGCAATTGGCGAATATTAAAAGTCAGATTGCTTTCTTCGACAAAACTATCGGCCCAGAGTTTTTTCATTAACTCATCTTTTTCAAGCAGCCGTCCTTGATTTTCGACAAAGACCGAGAGCAGTTGAAAAACTTTTGGCGCCAGTGCGACATAGGTATCACCGCATCTTAAAATCTTCTCTTTCGTATCAAAACGAAACTCTCCAAATTCGTATAAATGTTTGATTTCTAAAGACATATTACTTCTAGGAAATATCTAGGAAAACTCTCATCCGTTTCTCAGGACTTTTGGGCGAAATTCTTTTACGGTTGATGACGGAATTATGTTTACAAAGTTATTTCAGTTTGTAGAACGAACGAATACAAATTTTTTTGCTGAGAAAAAAAAATGCAAGACCGGCGAATGGCTGTCGTTCAAGACAAAATGCAAGACCAAAGTAAAGAAAAATGAATATATGAATTTATTAAAAATTATAAAACCGACCGGCCATTCAAATCGGATTATCAAAAAAACGATTTATCAATTCCGCTTAATCGTTATCGGGAGGTATTTATCTGAGCGACAGATTTGACCGAATGATTGCAAATATTGTCTAACGATTTTGTTATTTAACAAGATTGCTCAGGTGGCGCCACCGACGGGGGCGACTTGAGCATTTCTGAATAACGACGGTAGAGCTTTCCGGCAAAACGAGAGCCGTAAATTACAAAGGCAATCGCCGCAAAACTGCTGCGCCGCCGATTGCCGGTAAATAAAAAAGTAAGAAGGAAAAATATGACACAAGTAATAAAACCTTGGTGGCGAAATGTTCCGGCACCGCAGTTTAACCAAATACTGACTTTCGGTGGCGAGATTTATTATGCGCCCGGTAAGTGGGGAGAAAAACTCCATGTCGGCGATAATTTTACGATTGAAGCGATCAGGCGCGACATAAAGTTCAAACTTAAGCCATTTGTGCTTACAACGGTGGAAACCAATATAAATGGTGAGTTTATTCTGACGTTAATAACTCTTTATTTTCACGTTAGTTTACATAAAATATTTCTGCAGGTTACCGAGAAAGAAACCTTGAAAAGAGCCGTCTTTGACCTCGGACAATTGGTGAATTTGCAGCTCACGACCCAAACCCAATTAATTCCGCCGCTGGTCGTTCATTGGGGACCAAACTAATATTGACTAATTTGGCATTGGAATCTTCGCGGTCACCGAATTAGATTCTGCGTTAAGAAATACGGAAAATGAAGCGTAAGTTTGACCGCTTAGAGATGTTTTCAAAGGTAATCAGCACTAACAAACCAGCCCGGATTTCGCGCTTCGGGGAAGAAATGGTAAACAGCGATTGCAGGCGTGTGCAAAATCATAGCTTTAAACAATGAAAGGAGAAAGAATATGGCAAAAATGATCAATGTCCGGCTGACGGAATATTTTCCGTTTCAAGCGGGACTGAGTAAAAAACAAAAGCAGATCGAAGGCGGAGTCTTTGACCGGATGGGAAAACCGCTTTATTCATTGGAAGATTATCTCGAAGGGAAAGCTCCATACGTCAGCCTGGCGTGTGATTCGACCGGTGGTCCGCCGGGAAACGCCAGTGAATTCCGCACCTACGGCACCCGGGTCTGGCTTCAAGAACTGTCATTGCAGATAAAAGATTATGTTGATGATCCTCCGGATTCATTAATATTTATTCCGTTTTGTCTGGTTGATACGGGAGGCAATTTTTTTGGCAATAACAAACAGGTCAAAGTGGCGGGATACGAGCCGATCGATGTCTGTCGCCGCAATCGTCCCGCCGCGGATAAAAGTTTCAGCGGAATGCTGACCACATTGAGTATGTTCGAGATCACCGAGATGTTTTAAGGAAGAAAATAGAAGAGCTTGATTCGTCCGGTGCCGAATCAAGCGAAAATACCCCTGAAAAATTATGATAACACCATTTGAATTTGCACAAATCTACTGGAACTTGCCGGTTCCGATTGTTAATGAAAAAAACGAAATTCTTCGTTGGGAAATAACCAGAGTCAGCCAGTACAGGCTGGCCACAAGAATATCCAAAAACCCGGAAACCTACGACGGCGTAACGTCACAGGCGCTGTCGGAATTTGGAAATGCCGTTCGCCCCTTTGCGAATAAGGACACCAAAGAAATCAAGGTTTTTGTGAAAAAGCCCGATAATACTATCGAAACTCAGACTTTTCAAGCGGCTGAAAAAAATAAGCTCGATCGAATCGCGGCGCGGGCAATCTGGGGAAAAGGTTCACCCGAAGAAGTTCAGATAACTCTGCAATTAGCCGTGCGGTTCGGTTTGATTACGCCCGACAGGTTGCGGGCTTACTGCGATTCCGGCAAGATCGGGCTCGATTGCAACGGATTTGTCGGAACTTATTTACGCGATGTGCTCGGGAAAACCGTTGAACCGAATTCCGTTATTACCGAACTGCTCAATCAGGGACGGAAGATAAATAATCTCGATGAAATAGATAATCTGAGCATTTATGTCTTCGGATTTGTGGACGGCAGTAATCAGGTCATCGCTCAATACAGCGGCGCTCTAATGGGACACGTAATGATCACAAATCCGCTTGGAGTTGATATGATCGGAGTGTACGGGAAGAAAAATTACCGTTCTTTGCGGGTCATTGAATCAACCGGCGAAAAAGGGTTAGTTGAATCCGATTATTTACTTTTGACAGGTAAAAACGGTGTTTTTACGGTTTTTCGAGGCTCGAAACAATCTGAAATGCGGGTTCGGATCAGCCTGGTCTGGGTTTGAGATTTTTAAAAGGAAAGTCGGCGACACTTCAAAACGAAAATTATCCCAATTATTCCGATTATAACATTTGGACGGTCGCCCCATCAGCAGATGTTACTGATTATTACGGCAAAACGAATCCGGAGTATTGCTGCGAATACTACATCGGAGATAATAAAGCCGTGAAAAAGTTTGTTAAAAAAGCCGCCGGGCAAGTTAATTACCTGCTTATTTGCGGCGGCTTGATAATTTACTTTTGCGGAATTTCTTCGTCTTCAGGAAAAAATTCGAGCGAAGCCGAATTCAGGCAATAACGCTGTCCGGTCGGCGGCGGTCCGTCGGGGAAAACGTGTCCTTGGTGTCCGTCGCAGCGCGCACAGCGGATTTCTTCGCGAATCATTCCGAATTTGTTATCGCGGTAAATCTTTAAATGCTCCGGATCAAACGGCGCGTAAAACGATGCCCAACCCGTTCCCGAATTAAACTTTTCATCCGAACGAAAAAGCGGCAGACCGCAAAGTTTGCAGGCGTAAGTGCCAGTTTCTTTGTTGTCGGTCAGGTTTCCGCAAAACGCCGGTTCCGTGCCGTGTTCGAGCAACACGCGATAGCTTTCGCTGTCCAAATCCTGCGCCAGCCGTTCGCGTTCTTCCGCGCTGATCGGTGTAATGTCGTAGCCCGTTTCCGATAGTTCTTTTTGTGTTTCAGGTGTCATAAAAAATTCTCCTCCAATCTTTAATTATGACTCTTTGCAGTTTTATTCCCAAATTGTCCCGATATAATTTGAAATAAGAAGATTCTGCCCACGAAACACACCAAAGACACTAAAAAAGCAAACCCTGAAATAATTTCTTATTTTCGTTTCTTTGGTGTGTTTCGTGGGCAGACATTTCTTTTATTTACCGTAAACCAGAATCACGAAACTGTTCGGGACAAGGCTCGGGCGCGGGCGCGGAATCTCTTTGGTCGGCGCGGGAGTTTCGCCAAACTGCGCCGTCGCCAGATAAATATTGTGCGTTTTGGTATCTACGGTCATCGTCCGCGCTCCGCGTTGGGTGACGACATTTTCCACAACGCTGAATTTATCATTTGAGTCTTCGCGGACCACTGTCAGATTGCCCTCGCCGTTGGAACTGAACGCGAGATTTGTTTGCGGGTCAAAACCGGCGGCGTCCGGACCGTCGCCGATGGGCAAATCAGCAACGATCTTGCCGTTTTCATAATTCATCACAACCATTTTTTTATTGCCGCAAACGATGAAAAGCCGTTTGTTTTTGACGTCAATCGCCATTCCCGAATTGTCTTCGCCGGGCGCGATTGACCAGCGATTTTTGATTTCGAGTTTTTTAGAATCAAACGCGACGACTTCCGATTTATTGTCAATATTAACGAAAATCATTCCTTTGCCGTCCGTCTGGGCAAATTCGGGATGACCGCCCAAATCAATTGTTCCGACAACTTTGCCGCTTTCCGCGTCAATCGCCGAAACGCTCGAATCGCCGCGATTAAACGCGAAAACGCGCTTCGTCGCCGGATCATACATGATACAATCGGGATTTTTCCCGACCTTAACGGTGTCAATCGTCTTAAAGGTTTTTGTATCGAAAATCGTGACGGCATTGTCGCGTCCGTCGCTGATAAAACCGCGTCCGAATTTTTCGGCGACGGCAATTCCGTGAACACCGTTGAGATTAGCAATTTCGCCGATAACCTTGGCAGTTTCAGTGTCCACGACGACAACTTTGGTCGCGTGCGAAATGTAAAGCCGATGCGCGTCGGCGTCGGCAAAAAGATAATCCCAGCCGCCTTCGCCGCCGACTTCGATTTTTTTCAGCAGATGATAGCCGCTCGGCTTTTGCGCCGAAACATTTGCACAAAAAAGCGAAAAGACGAAGACAATCAGTAAAATAAACGAGAATGATTTAATTGAAATTTTCATATTTGTATTTTAACCCCACCAAAAAGAAGCTGCAATAATGCAGTATAACCCAACCAACGCCAAACCTTCGAGCCAGATTGATTCGCCGTCAAAAACGACAATCGCCGAAACAATTGCCGCCAGTGTGAGCGCCACCACCAGCAACGGCGATAAAACAAACGTCAGAACCGAGCCGCCCAAAACGAACGACAGAAGAACCAGCATCGGAAAAAGCCCGAGCGCGATTTGCAGAGAACTGTTTAAAATAACGCTGACGGCATAATCGGCTTGATTGCGCCAGGCAAGCTGAATACCGATGAGGTTTTCAATTGCATTTCCGGCAATGGCGACAATCACCAAACCGGCAAATCCGTCGGAAATCCCAAGCGTTTTCATCGCCGGTTGCAAGGCTTCGACAAACCAATCGGAAACAAACGCCGCGCCCGCGCCCGCGCCCAGAAGAACCACAATGGTCAGACCCATTGACCATTCGGCGTGTCCCATTTCACTTTCCTGCGTCGCCACGGCCGGATCGCCTTTGACCGAAAAATAGATGCTCGCCGCCAAGACAATCAGTAATATAACGGCGACAATAATATCTAAATTGTTGATATGCGGTTCGGCCGGCGTGTGAAGCTCTTTTGCCAGAGTCGGAATTATCAAAGCGGAAACTGCCAAGAGCATGAGGGTCGCAATCATTCGCGGCGGTTCGGATTTGAAACGCTGGGTGCCGTTTTTCAATCCGCCGAAAAAGAGCGCGAGTCCGAAAACGAGCAGTGAATTGCCCAGAATCGAACCGACCAGCGCCGCCTGAACGACTTTATCCAAACCTGCCCGAAGCGCGAAAATCGCCACAAAAAGTTCGGGCAAATTGCCCAAAGCCGACTGCAGAATTCCCGTCGCGCCGGGTCCCAGGCGGCTGCCGAGTTGTTCGGTCGCGTCGCCGACAATCATTGCGAGCAGAGCCAGAGCCATTGCCGTCACCGCAAAAGCTAAAACCGCATTGGCTTCCGCATAATGCAAAATTCCCGCCACAATCGTCACCGCCGCGCACAATGCGATGATGATTTTTTCCTTTTTTTCCATTGTTTCTCAGAATAAATAAAATTTGTCTTACTCAAAGGTAATTAAAAATTAAAAATTGTCCAGTGCAACAACATCGCTTGTTTCAAAATTTTGCGAGAAAACAAGACGGCTTCCGTCGGGAGACCACGCGAAAGAACTGATTTTACCGACGCCGATATTGTCAATCGTCTGAAATTTGCCGTCGGTTATTGACCAGAGCAGAATGCCGGAGTTTTCGCCGTTGCGGAAAACCATCGTGAGCAGATTGCTCTTTGGATGCCAAACGGTTTTTCTCTGAAAAATCGGTATCGGAAAATCAAGTTTGTTTAAAATACGGCGGCTTTCGCGGTCTATCAAACCAAGTTTCCAATGCGGATTTTGATTGCCGTAATCCATAAAATGAAAGGCAATCTGTTGACCGTTCGGAGAAATTGAAGGATTCGTCGCCTGATAGCCGGTTAATTGTTTCGGCGCTTGATTGCCGTTTAAGGCGACACTCCAAAGCGTCGGCGGCGCGGCGCCTCTTTGAAAAATTATATTTTCTCCGTCAGGCGAAAAACTCGGCATGATGTCACGCGTTCCGTCGGTCAATTTACGCATATTTTGCCCGGTCAAATCGGTTGCCGAAAGCGAAATTTTGCCGTTTTGCGAAGTCGGAAAAACCAGCGTATTGTCAGCGGGCGAAACCGCGAACGTAAAAGTCAGATTGGAATTGGTAGTGAGCTGCTGCGGCGCGGTTCCCTCGGGATTTATCTGCCAGATTTCGTTTTTACCGCTCATCCACGAATTATAAATAATTTTCCCGCCTTGCGACCATCCGACATTTTCAATGATGCTTGATTCGCCGAAAACTTGTTTGGGCCGGAGCGTATTGGCATTTTCTGAAAATTCGGCAACGTGAAGGCTCGAAAAAACATTTTTCTGCAAAGTAAAAAGATTGCCGCCCGCACTCGAGAGCCATTCGTAACCGTTTAAATCATTGGTTAATTGCCGCGTCTCGCCTGTTTTTCGCGAAATTTGCCAGATATGTTTGACCGGCGAATTGGCTTCGCCTTCGATAAAAGCCAAATTCTCGGCGTCTTTCCAAACTATGTTTTCGATAAAATTCCAGGACTTTTCCGATAGATATTGTTCGCTTCCGGTATCCGGATTAACCAGCAAAAGCTTGTAAAACGAGCTGTTTTCGTCTGTTTCCCGAATCGTGCAGGCGATCGTTTGACCGTCGGGCGACCACGCGACCGGACTTGCCTGAAAAACCGGAAAAGTCCGATTTTCGCCTTTGGTTTTTATCAAAACTTTTTGATTTGAGCCGTTGGCATCCGCAGTCTTTAAATCGGATTCCTTGACGGAGCTGTGTGATTCGGTGAAGGCAAATTTTTTCCCGTCGGGCGAAAAACTTACCGAAGCATCGGTTTCAACATTGGAAAGCGGTTCGGGTGTGCCGCCCGCAAGCGGAATGCGCGATAAATTTAAAATCACGGAATTTTCGGAGAACACCGAATAATAAGCATAATCACCGGCGGGTGAAACCGTTAAGCCGATAAATTCGACATCCTGCGGCGGCAAAATCCGGGTTTGAACTGCCGAATCAACTTGCCGAAGCCACAAACTTTCGCCGATTCCTTCTTTTTGCGAGAAAACTACATTTTTTCCATCGGGCGTGACGGCTACATTTGTAATTTTCCCGGCGGTTGTCAATCGCGTAAATTTCGGCTGTTTGCTCTTAAACAAACTATTTCCGCCAACCCAGACAAAGGCGATGCCGAAAATACAAATCAACGAAATAATTCCGGTCGAAATCAGAATGTAAGGTTTTTCAGCCGGTCTTGGAAAATCAGGATTTTCAACTTTGGCGGTTGGAGAGATTAGCTTTTCCAACTTTTTGACGTCGGCGATAAAGCGATAGCCGCGACGCTGAACGGTTTCGATAAAGCGCGGTTTCGCCGCATTGTCGCCCAAAGCCTTGCGAAGCATTTTGATGTTGAATGTGAGATTGCCGTCTTCGACAAAACGGTCTTGCCAGAGTTTGTTCATCAGCTCGTCTTTTTCGAGCAGTCGTCCGGCATTTTCGGTCAGAATCAGAAGCGTGTCAAAAACCTTCGGCGTGAGCGGAATATGCTTGCCCTCGCACATTAAAATCTTTTCGGAGGGGTCTAAACGGAAGTTTGCAAATTCATAAAACTGTGTTGTTTGCAACGACATAATCTCCTCTCATAAATTTCTCAGTAAAATTTCACCGGTTTTTCAGGAATTCCGCAGCAAAAAGATTTTAAGCTGTTTTTCATTGGTTCGTTAAACGAATGATAGCACAAATCGGAGCGTGCCAAAACTGTTTTTTGAACACCTCAACCCTTGGATTCGTCCGACTTGAAAAAAAATAGTGAAATGTTTTTTCCGAATTTCTTATTAGAGAGAAAGACCAAAAAAAGCGGGTTAAAAAAACAATCAAATTCGTTGGATCCAATTGAAAGGCTTGGAAGAAAAGAGAAAAAAACGGAGAAATTATGAGCGAAATAACTTTACAGCTAGAAATTGAGGATTTTGAGAGAGAACAAAAAGGTATTTCCAAAATGTCAGCGGAAGATACGGCTTTGCACCTTTAGATGGCAGCTATTTGTTCGAAATTTATTTTTGAAAGTGTAAATAGGAAATTAAGACAAGGAGAATACGCGCGATGAGTAAAATGTTGATTTTAGTTTTCGGAGTGATAAGCTATCTTGCCTTTTTTGTAACTTTTCTCTACGCTATCGGGTTCGTCGGCAACCTCGTCGTTCCCAAATCAATTGATTCAGGGTTAGAAGAATCAATTCCCGTATCGCTGATCATCAATCTCGTCCTGCTCGGCTTTTTCGCCGTTCAGCACAGCGTGATGGTGCGCCCCGGTTTTATAAGTTAAGGTGAGTGGCGGCGCACTGAGAATAATTGATCTGATTTCACCAGACGATAAAATCTTGATGTCTGAATTCGAGCAAGCCAGATCTTGAAAAGACAATAATAAAACTAATCATTTTGAAAAGTGTTGCAAAAGATTTTACAACAGTTATTCAAGCAACGAAGATAATAATATCAAACCTTTAGGTAAAGGTTTGATATTATTATCTTCGTTTATTTTTTTTCAGGCAGAATTTTATCGGATAATTTTCTATGCAAAAGGCGGAGCCGAAGAAAAACTGGG
>JBDTZT010000093.1:0-9162 GCA_040005005.1 Actinomycetota bacterium | reverse complement strand
CCTTTCGTGCCGTCAATCCGGCAACCGGAGAAACAATATTGCCTGATTTTTTTGAAGCGACTCCTGCCGAGGTAGCGGAATCCATCAAAAAGGCGCACGAAGCGTTTCAGAACTATCGCTGCAAAAGCGGAGAGGAAAAAGCCTTTTTGCTCGAAACGATCGCCGATGAAATTCTGGAGTTGGGAGAAGCTCTGATCAGCCGTTGTTCGGACGAAACCGGATTACCTCAAGCCAGACTGATGGGCGAGCGCGGGCGGACAATCAATCAACTTAAATTATTCGCTCAGATTCTTCGCGAAGGCTCCTGGGTGGATGCCCGGATTGACAGAGCCATCCCCGAAAGACAGCCGGTGCCAAAGCCGGATGTGCGGAGTATGCAAAAGCCGCTTGGTCCGGTCGGAGTATTTGGCGCGAGTAATTTCCCGCTGGCGTTTTCAGTCGCGGGCGGCGATACCGTCTCGGCATTGGCGGCTGGATGCAGCGTCGTCTTCAAAGGGCATCCGGCGCATGCCGGCACTTGCGAGATGATTGCCGTCGCCATTCAAAAAGCCTGTGCGAAATGCGAAATGCCGGACGGGATTTTTTCAATGGTGCAGGGCGCATCCGTCGAGGTCGGAATGGCGCTTGTCAAGCATCCGTTGATTAAAGCCATCGGATTTACGGGTTCTTTTAAGGGCGGAAAAGCCATTTTTGATGCGGCGGCGGTGCGGGACGAACCGATTCCCGTCTATGCTGAGATGGGAAGCATCAACCCTGTTTTCATTTTGCCGGAAGCTCTTCGCCGAAACTGTGAAATGATTGCCGAGGGGCTCGCCGGTTCAATTACGCTGGGAGTCGGGCAATTCTGCACCAATCCGGGGGTTTTCATTATGCAAAATTCTTCCGAATCAAACTTATTTGAACAAAAATTGGCGGAAAACATTCAAAAAACGGCGGCAGGCGTGATGTTGACAGCGGGCATCCGTCAATCTTACGAGAATGGTGTCAAGACACTCGCCGCTCAACCGGGCGTCGAGCTGCTCGCTGCGGGCGAAAACAATGACGGTCAAAACAGCTCACCGGCTTATTTCTTGAAAACGAGCGCCGCTTGCTTCTTATCCAACAAACAATTGGAAGAAGAGGTTTTCGGACCTTCGACGTTAGCGGTTTTGGCAAGCAATAAAGATGAAGTAATAAAAATTGCTCGGAATCTTAAAGGGCAACTGACGGCAAGCCTTTTCGGCACCGGTAACGATTTTGAAACCTACCGTGAACTGATTGCCATCCTTGAACAAAAAGTCGGCAGATTAATCATCAATGAATTTCCGACTGGCGTTGAAGTTTGTCAGGCAATGAATCACGGAGGTCCTTTTCCGGCGACTACCGACCGCCGAACGACTTCGGTGGGCACGCGGTCGATCACAAGATTTACGAGCCCGGTTTGCTATCAGAATTTTCCCGACTCGCTGCTGCCCGACGAGTTAAAAGAGGATAACCCGCTCGGCGTGTGGCGCGTCGTTGACGGGAATCTAAAGCAATAAAAAGAGCGACCCTGGCATTGGATTCTGGGTCTGAAAATGAAATTTCGTAAATCTTTTAACGGTTCAACACACTGGAATATGATTTATCTGTGTCTTTTGGCTCATTGGATTTGAAATGTTTTAATCGTTCAGCAAAGAAAACTCTATTTAAAATAAGAATATGAAAAAAATGACGAAGACTATAAACAAAAGCCGTTAAGAAGAAAACCATTGGTGGTGATTAGTCAAGAGTGGCTTGTGTTAAATTGTTTGACGGCAAAATCATTGTAGTCTGTAACAATATGTGGTTTTTCTAGTTACAGGTCACCAAATAACAGTTAAAAATGAAACAAAAATTAAGAAGTGCAGAGTGGTTTGGAAAAAACGATAAAATGGGTTTCGTTCATCGTTCGTGGCTCAGAAATCAAGGGTATCCTGACGACTATTTTCGGGGTCGTCCGGTCATCGGAATTTGCAACACCTGGTCTGAACTGACACCTTGCAACGGACATCTGCGCGATTTTGCCGAAATCGTTAAAAAAGGCGTTTTGGAAGCGGGCGGTTTTCCGCTCGAATTTCCTGTGATGTCACTTGGGGAAACGATTATGCGTCCGACGACAATGCTTTTTCGTAACCTAGCCAGTATGGATGTCGAAGAATCAATTCGGGCAAATCCGCTTGATGGTGTTGTTCTTTTGACGGGGTGTGATAAAACAACTCCGGCGACCTTGATGGGGGCGTGCAGCGTTGATTTGCCGACGATTATTATTCCCGGCGGTCCAATGCTCAATGGTCGCTACAAAGGCGGACAGATTGGTTCGGGTTCGTTCAACTGGATGATCAAAGAAAAGCAAACAACTGAGGAATTTTCTGAAGTAGATTTTTTGGAGGCAGAAATTTGCGCCGCTCGCAGCAGCGGACATTGCAACACGATGGGAACCGCTTCGACCATGGCAACGATGGCAGAAACTCTGGGTTTAACTTTGCCCGGAATGTCGGCGATTCCGGCAGTTGATTCCCGAAAGAAAGTTTTGACACAACTTTCGGGAAGAAGGATTGTCGAGATGGTCAATGAAGATTTAAGACTTTCGAAAATTCTGACGCGCGAAGCATTTGAAAACTCAATTGTTGTCAATGCAGCGGTCGGCGGCTCGACAAATTTGATTATCCATCTTTTGGCGATTGCCGGGCGTATTGGAATTGAACTGACGCTCGAAGATTTTGACAAAATCGGAAGTTGTATTCCGCTTTTGGTCAATTTAATGCCCTCAGGTAAATATCTGATGGAAGATTATTTTTATGCCGGAGGTTTGCCGGTGGTGTTGAAAGAATTGGACAAATTACTTCACGGTGATTGTTTAACAGTCAACGGGAAAGCGATTCAGGAAAATAACGAAAAAGCAATTTGTTACAACCGCGAAGTTATTTTTTCGATTGACGAACCGCTCAAAAAAGAAGCGGGAATTGCCGTGTTGAAAGGTAATTTATGCGAAAACGGTGCAGTTATTAAACCTTCTGCCGCTACTCCAAAATTGATGAAACATCGCGGAAAAGCTGTTGTTTTTGAAAGTATGGAAGATTATCACGAACGGATTGATGATCCGAATCTTGAAATTGACGAAAACAGTGTCATTGTCTTGAAAGGTGTTGGTCCGAAAGGTTATCCCGGAATGCCGGAAGTCGGAAATGTTGATTTGCCCGAAAAGCTGATTCTGAAAGGTGTTAAAGATCTGGTCAGGATTTCGGACGGACGAATGAGCGGAACAGCTTACGGCACAGTTGTTTTGCACGTTTCGCCCGAATCGGCGATTGGCGGAAATCTTGCTTTGGTGCAAAACGGAGACTTTATTGAGCTTGATGTTGAAAATCGAAAACTGCATTTAGAGGTTTCAGATGAAGAGTTAGCAGAACGAAAAGAAAATTGGATTGCGCCCGAACCATTGGCAAAACGAGGTTATGTCAAATTTTATATAGACCACGTTGAGCAAGCTGAAAAGGGCTGTGATTTGGATATTTTAGTTGGGAAATCCAGCTCGGAAGTCAACAGAAATTTACATTAATTAGAGATAATTTTGCCGCAGATGGACGCGGAAAACGCAGATTAAATCCGTAAAATCAACGCTTATTCACGGCTAAGATAAAATATGAAAATTTACAGAGTAAAAGCAGGAATTTTGATTGAATCGGAAGGTAATTATTTCTTTGAAAATTCAAATTGGGACGAGTTTGTTAATGACGATAATTTGGTTTCAAAAATTCAAAACCTGATTGCATCAAAAACGGTTTTAAAGGTTGAAAATGATTTAATTAATGACCAATTATTGCTGGCTCCAATACAATCTCAGGAAATTTGGGCAAGCGGTGTGACTTATTTCAACAGCAAACTGGCGCGTCAGGAAGAATCAAAAGACGCAGGCGGCGGTGATTTTTATGCCAAAGTTTATGTCGCTGACCGACCAGAATTATTTTTCAAAGCTACCGCGAATCGAACAGTCGGTTCAGGCTCAAATGTTCGTATTCGACAGGATTCGAGCTGGAATGTTCCCGAACCCGAATTAACTCTTTTGATTTCTTCAAACGGCAAAATTATTGGTTACACGATTGGAAATGATATGAGTTCGCGCAGTATCGAAGGCGAAAATCCGCTTTATTTACCACAAGCCAAAAGCTATGACGGGAGTGCTTCAATCGGTCCTTGCATTTTTGTTTCGGAAAATCCGCCGGCAAAGGAAACTGAAATAGAAATGATTATTAATCGAAAGGGCGAATCGGTTTTTGAAGGAAAAACCGACCTTGGACAGATCAAAAGAAATCTGGAAGATCTGGTTTCGTGGCTTTTTCGGGAAACTTCTTTTCCAAGCGGCTGTTTTTTGATGACGGGAACAGGAATTGTTCCGCCAAAAGAATTTTCGCTGCAAAAAGGTGACGAAATTCGGATAACTATTGAACCAATTGGGACTTTAGTAAATTTTGTCGAATAAAAATTTATGGAAAATGACCAATTGAACGAAGTTGGAAAACGCACCAGAACGCGAATCACGCAGCGGTTGATGCCGTTTTTGATCTGGCTGTTTATTCTTGCCTACATTGACCGCGTAAATATCGGTTATGCCAATTTGGAAATGACCAAGGATTTGGGATTTAATCCCGAAATTTTCGGATTTGGGGCAGGCATTTTCTTCATCGGTTATTTTCTGTTGGAAATTCCGGGGACACTTTTGGTTGAAAATTGGAGTGCGCGAAAATGGCTGGCGAGAATCATCATTTCGTGGGGAATTTTGGCAATTTTGATGGGTTTTATTCAAAATACGACGCAATTTTACATTGCCCGTTTTATGCTTGGATTTGCCGAAGCCGGGTTTTTTCCGGGCATTATCGTTTATTTAAGCCATTGGTTTCGTTATCAAGATCGTGCCAAAGCGGTGGCGATGTTTATGACCGCATTGCCTTTTGCCAATATTTTCGGCTCACCTCTTTCAGGCTTGATTCTGGGCGTAAATTGGCTTGGTTTGGCTGGTTGGCGTTGGGTTTTTATTTTAGAAGGAATCCCGGCGGCGCTTTTCGGGTTTGTCACAATTTTCTATTTGACTGACCGACCAAAGGATGCAAAATGGCTGACGGTTGATGAAAAAGAATGGATTACGAACGAGCTTGAAAGTGAAAAAGCAGCCAAAAAAGCTCTCAAACATTACACGATTGGCGAAGCACTTCGGAATCGAAATGTGATCATCCTTGCCGCCGCTTATTTTTGTGCAGTCACCTGCGTTTATGGTTTCACGTTTTGGCTGCCGACTATTTTGAAAGGTTTATCGGGTTATTCAAATTTACAAGTCTCAATAATCGCGGTTTTGCCTTATTTATTTGGTTTGGCGGCAATGCTGTTTATTGGTTGGTCGTCTGATCGCCTGAATGAACGCCGCTGGCATACGGCATTTTCGCTTTTGGCTGTTTGTCTGGGATTATTTTTTAGTTCGTTGGTTCTAGACAATGTTTTTATGGCGATAGCTATGTTTTGCATCGCGGGAGCCGGAATTTACAGTTATTTGCCCGGATTTTGGGCGTTACCATCAGCATTTTTGACCGAATCCGCTGGTGCCGCTTCAATCGGGTTGATAAATTCTGTTGGAAACTTGGGCGGTTTTGTCGGACCATTTATCGTCGGATATTTAACCAATAAAACGGGAACATTTTATGCCGGAGTCATTTATCTTTCATGTTCGGCTTTGGCAGCGGCGATTTTGGTTTTAATGGTAAAAGTTTCAAACATTGAAGAAAAGAACATTTAATTTGGGATACAGCCGAGATAATGTAAAAAAACTTGAACTTTGGTTTTTCAATGTTTCATAAACTAGCGAACCGTAATTATTGCTTAATTTACAAAAATGGAAAAATTAAGAGTAGTATAAGTTATTTAACGTAAATCATAAAATCGGGAATTTTCTGATATACCACTAGCGAAATTATTAAATTAACTATCTATTGGTATCAAATGTGTTAGGGTTTTTAAGATGTCAATTCAATAAACACGTTTAACATCAATACCTAAAATTGCACTTATCTCGGGTGTATGCCAAGTTTATCATCAACTAAAAAACAACTATAGGTAAAAAAATTGAGGAATTTATTAAAATATGTCAGAAGCATTTGCAAATATTACTAAGATCAAATACGAAGGAGCTGATTCACGCAATCCTTTTGCCTTCAAACATTACAACGCCGATGAGTTGATCGAAGGCAAACCAATGAAAGATCATCTTCGTTTTGCCGTTTCCTACTGGCACACAATGCGCGGCACCGGTCAGGAAATTTTCGGTTTTCCGACGATGCTCCGTCCGTGGGAAGATTGGTCAATCTCAATGAAAATGGCTCTCAAAAGAATAGAAGTATTTTTTGAATTTTTGGAAAAGGTCGGAATTGATTATTACTGTTTTCACGACCGCGATGTTTCTCCCGAAGGCGCAACTCTGAAAGAATCTCACGAAAACTTTGATAGAATTGCTGCCGAATTAAAGAAATTTCAGGACTCGACAGGTAAAAAATTACTTTGGGGAACAGCACAACTGTTTATGCACCCGCGTTATATGCATGGAGCCGGAACATCACCAAATGTCGAAGTTTTTACTTTTGCCGCTGCACAGGTCAAAAAAGCAATGGAAGTGACACACGAACTTGGCGGAGAAGGTTATGTTTTTTGGGGCGGACGCGAAGGTTATCAAACTTTGCTCAACACTGATTTGAAAAGAGAATTAGATCATTTAGCTCAATTATTACGAATGGCGGCGGATTACAAGCGCGAAATCGGATTTACCGGACAATTAATGATTGAACCGAAAGCCAAGGAACCGATGAAACATCAATACGATACGGATGCGGCAACGACTTTGAATTTCTTGCGCCAGTATGATTTGCTAAAAGATTTTTCCTTGAATCTGGAAACGAATCACGCACAGTTAGCCGGACACACAATGCAGCATGATATGGAAGTAGCAATTGCGGCGGATGCGTTGGGTTCGATTGATGCAAATATGGGAGACTGGCAATTAGGATGGGACACCGATCAATTTCCGACGGATTTGTATATCACCACACATACAATGTTGGGAGTTTTGAAAATGGGGGGATTTACCCAAGGCGGATTAAATTTTGATTCCAAAGTCCGCCGAGAAAGTTTTGAGCCGGAAGATTTGTTTCACGCCCACATCGCCGGCATGGATACGTTTGCGAGAGGATTAAAAATCGCCGCGAAAATCAGAAAAGACGGACGGATTGCCGAATTTATCAAGGACAGATACAGTTCGTGGGATGTCGAGCTTGGTCAAAAAATAGAAAAGGGAGAAGTTAACTTTACAGATTTAGAGAAAATCGCTTTGGAGATGGGAGAAGTTCATACCTACAAGAGCGGCAGACAGGAATATCTGGAAACTATCTTTAATGAATCATTATGATTTTATGTGGTTTTTCAATTGTGGAAACAACACGCTTTTTTCTCCATTTCTGTTATTTCAGACCATAAATTTTAGTTTATGAAAAAATTATTGCTTTTTATTTTGATGTCATTTTCATTGATCCGTGTTTCCGGACAGGATTCTCAATATAAATTGGGTCCCGAATCCCAAAGGCAGGAAGGTATTCCTCAGGGAACAGTCACCCGAATCCTGTTTGAAAGCAAACTTTATGAAAATTTCCGTTATTATTATCTATACGTTCCGGCTCAGTATGACCCGTCAAAACCTGCCGCACTGATGGTTTTTCAGGATGGTCACGCCTATGTCCGTGAAGACGGAGATTTTCGAGCAGGAATCGTTTTTGACAATTTGATTGCCAAAAAACAAATGCCTGTCACCATTGGATTGTTTGTCAATCCGGGGCATTCAAGCAAAGATTTTCCCGAAATATTTTTCCGAAGCAGCAACCGCAGTGATGAATATGATGAGTTGAGTGACCGTTATACCAATTTTTTGCTAAATGAACTGATTCCCGAAGTTAAAAAAAAATATAGCATTTCGGATGACCGCAAAATGCACGCCATCGGCGGACTTTCTTCGGGCGGGATTTGTGCCTTTACAGCTGCTTGGCAACGTCCGGATTATTTCAGTAAAGTGATGAGTCACGTTGGGAGTTTTACAGACATCAAAGGCGGTCACGAATATCCAGATATCATTCGCAAAGGTTCAAAAAAAGACATCAAAGTATTTTTACAGGATGGAACAGGCGATTTGGATAATATTCACGGAAATTGGTGGCTGGCAAATTTAGAGGTCGAAGCCTCTCTGAAATACAAAGGGTACGAATACAAATTTGAAAAAGGAACAGGCTCACACAGCGGAAAACATGGCGGAGCAATTTTGCCGGAATCACTAGTTTGGTTGTGGAGTGATGTTCCTAAATAAAATTTAGTGTTTTGTTTATTTGCACTTGGCAACATCGGCAGGTTGTGGTTGTGAAAGAATTGTCGTAATACACCTCCACACCGATTGAAAACACCCTCAGCTTCGCCCCATTTTTCCCAAATGGTCACGTCCTCTCAGGGAGTCGTCTAATCAAAACGTAGTCGATTATGTAACTGAAAAAATGATTGCAAAAAAAACAAAATTAAAACTGGCATTTGAGGTTTTTGGTAGATTCAATTTCAGGATTTTTGCCTTGTTTGCCTAAATTCTTGTTATCAAAAAGTTAGCGAAATCTGAAAATGATAGACAAAACGGAAAAATATAAATTCTGATAAGTCCAGTTCAGAACTACCAGATGCGGTCGTCACAATGACGAAGCTTCTCGAAAAGCCGAAAGACGTCAAAGTGCTTGCGCCGTTGATCGTCAAGGAGCTGATTTACCGTCTTTTACTGGGAGGACAATCCGCGCGGCTCAGTTATCTTTCCGCTGCCGAAGACCACTCGCGCCGAATTTCCAGAGCCGTCAAACAACTACGCGAAAATTTCAACGAGCCGCTGAGAATCGAGGATATCGCTCGCTCGCTGGGGATGAGCGCTTCCGGCTTCCATCATCACTTCAAGAACGTCACTTCGATGAGCCCCATACAGTTTCAAAAGCAATTAAGGTTTCAGGAAGCGCGGCGGTGATGCTTGGAGAAGACCTGGATGCGGGAAGCGCCGGTTTCCGGGTCGGCTATTGATGAAAAGGTCAAATGAATCTAACCTTTGTTAAG
>JBDTZT010000092.1:0-9192 GCA_040005005.1 Actinomycetota bacterium | reverse complement strand
AATCGTTTTGGCAACCGATGAATTAGCCAAACTGGAAGACGAGGCGGCTTTAATGGCTGAACTCAGTGCCAGTTGGGAAAGTTTGCAGGCAGTTTATGACCTCAGCGCGGACTTTAATTCGTTTCAAGACCCGAAAAGTTTATTAAAAAAAATAACCGAGCGGGCAGCTTCCGTCGGCCAGAAAATACAGACGGTTTTGTGGTTGGAAAACGGTGAAAACCTCGATCCGGTGGCCGCTAAATGTTCGTTTGAATTGAAATCGAGAGATAAAAGCGGGGGACTTATCGGAAAAACTTTCGCTAAGAAAAGTTCATTAATTTGCAACGATGTCTTGCCCGCCGCAATTATCGGGGAAACCGAACCGGAACTCCAAAATGCCTGCCGACTGGCAATTGTTCCATTGACGACGCGGCTCGCAACTTACGGCGTATTGGTCGTTTGGCAAGAGTTTGAAAATGTGATTTTTGACTCGCGCACGATGCGTCTGCTCGACACGCTGGCGTTGCAGGCGGCGATGGTCGTGGAAAATGACCGTCTGCTCCGTGAATCAATTCAGAATGAGCGTTTAAAGCAGGAAGTGGAAATCGGTTCAAAAATTCAACAGACGCTTCTGACCGGAACTCCGCCCGATGGTTTGCCGGGAATCACGATTGCCGCCGAAACAATTTCTTCGCTGCAAATTGACGGCGATTTTTACGATTTTATCGAACACGGCGAGGATTGTTTTGATTTAATCATCGGCGATGTGATGGGCAAGGGAATTCCCGCCGCGCTGGTCGGGGCGGCAACCAAAAACTGTTTTCTGCGAGCCATCGGACAATTACAATCGTGTGAGCAAAATTTGCGTCCGACGACCGAAAAAATTGTAACTTGGGTCAACAATGAGTTTACGGCCAAGCTGATGCAGTTTGAAAGTTTTGTGACAGCTTGCTATGCCCGTTTTGATTTAGCGAAAGGGAATTTAACTTTTGTGGATTGCGGTCATACGAAAACGATTCATTATCAGCATCGGACGGGAAAAATTGCCGCGCTCGAAGGCGATAATATGCCGCTCGGTTTTTCAGAGCGCGAAATTTTCACAGAAAAGACGATACAAATCGAAACCGGCGATGTTTTGTTTTTTTATTCGGACGGCGTGACCGAAACGCGAAGCCCCGATGGCGAACTTTTCGGCGATGAACGGTTAGCTGAATTTATCCGCCAAAACGCATTGCCAGAGCCGTCAAAAATAATTTCCTGTTTGCTTGATGCGCTCAAAGAGTATTCAAAGGAAACCACTTTCAATGACGATTTGACCTGTGTTGCGGTCCGGATTGGCAGTAAACCTGAAGAAAAAAAAGAATTTGAAATGAGCCTTCTAATAAACAGCGATCTCAGCGAACTTGCCCGAACACGGCGATTTGTTCGAGAAGCGGCAAGTAATTTGCCGAAGTATCCGATCACCGGCGAAAGTGTCGAGCAGTTGGAACTTGCCGTTACCGAAGCGGTGACAAATATTATCGAACACGCCTACCGCAATATCAGCGGAAACAAGATTGAAATTTCTGCTGAAAGATTTGCCGACGGAATTCAGATTGCGCTTCATCACTGGGGCGAAGAATTTGATTCTTTAACGATTCCGCCGCCGTCTTTTGACGGTTCACGCGACGGCGGTTTCGGTCTGTTTATAATCTCCAAATGCGTTGACACGGTTATTTATTCACGCGATAAGCAAAATCGCAACACGATTCTTTTAATCAAAAACTCTAAAAACCAGTAAGGAAAAAATATGAAGCTGAATCAAGAAAAATTTAACGATGTAATTGTTGTAACGGTTACGGGCGATGTGCTCGACGCGAGCGTCATTGGCGATTTCAAAAGCGAAATGACTCCGATCATCACGTCCGAATACCGTGTGGTTTTCGATATGAGCAATATTCAATTTGTGGACAGTTCGGGGGTCGGCGCGATTTTGTCTTGTCTGCGGACACTCAATGCGGAAGGCGGCGATTTAAAAATCTGTTCATTAACCAAGCCGGTTCGCGCTCTTTTTGAACTCGTGCGAATGCACAAGATTTTTGACATTTTTGACACCAGAGAATTGGCGGCTTCCAGTTTTTAATTCAAAAAATAATTCAAAATTCTCGTGAATTATTTTTATTTGAAGAAAATTTTGCCGATAAGATAGGCGGATTCTCAAAAATGAACGAATTCACGCCGCTCATTTGGCTTTACAAAACCATCCCGGAAAAACAACCAACAATAAAAGTATGTTTATCCCAAAAGAAGTCCAAATTTAAACAGAACTCAATAAATATAATGACTCCCTTAATTTACGTATTGCAAAATGGAAATCTGGATGGAATGGAGCAAATGGCACTGGCCACGCTTGACGGCTTGCGTGATGAGTTTAAGCCATATCTTTTTGCTCCCGAAGGTCGCGTCATAAAAGAAGCGCAGCAAATGGATTTCGTGACGCAATCTTTTTCCGGCGCGATAGATCTAACAATGAAATTATGGTCAGTTTTGAATACGCATAAAGAATTCGGTTTTATTGCGACCAATCTAACCCATTCATATTCTCTCATTACGTTGAATAAATTGTATCGGCGAAAAATAATGCATTTGCACGTGGTAAGCGGCGGAATTGATGATTATTCGAGTTTCGGCGGTAAAAGCAGGCTCAATTATCACGACGTTTCATTTATCGCGGTTTCGAAATTTGTCAAAGAAAGACTGATTGCATACGAGACGCGCCAGGAACGCATCCGGGTTATCGAAAATTTTCTTTCACAAAAAAGAATTGATAACCTGCCGCAAAGTCAGCCGTTCACAAAAAACGGGGTGAATAAAATTATCGTCCAGTCGCGGCTTGAGCCGATGAAAAGAGTAGATTTACTGCTTGACGCGCTCGATTTTATGCCCTCTCTGGCAACACTTGAATTTACGGTATTCGGAACCGGCTCACAATTTGAAACGCTCAAACAACGCGCCGCCGGGCGTCATCCGAATGTAACTTTTGCAGGTTTCCACGAAAATATCGCGGAAGCAATGGCAAATGCCGATTTATTTTTACATCTTTGTCCGATTGAATCTTCGGGACTCACAATTTTAGAAGCATTGGCGGCAAATCTGCCGGTTCTGGTGGCGGACAGCGGTAGCACAGGTTCAATGATTTCCAACAATATTAACGGTTTTACGTTTCACGCAAACGATGCCGAACATCTTGCCCGACGACTTTCCGAATTGGCAAATGCGCCGTTTGAATTTTTAAATGTGATCGCAAAAGGCGGCAAACATCTCCTCAATATTCGATTTTCAGCCGATCACGGGCTTGAAAGATACCGCCGGTTATTAACCTTTCCAAAAACGGCAGTGGAAGATTTGACTAAAGGAAAACTGATTATGTAAAAAGTTTTTCACTTAACTTCAGGGAATTCTCAAATAATGAATACAGAAAATTTCAAATGCGCCTATTTAATCAGCAGTTGTCAGTCAATTTCACTTTCAATTGATTAAACGAAAAATAAAAAAGCCCGGCGAAGATTTAAGGAGATCAAAACAGCGGCTGAAAGCAGAACTTAAACTGATTATTAACAGGATTTGGGCTAGATGGAAAAACGAACATAAACCTCAATAAGTGATACAAGATGAAATCAAAATCTATTCAAAATATAAATGACACGGAAAATGCGCGTACCGCCGAATTTTTTCAAGAGCAACAATTCGCGGTTTATAAACGCACGGATCGGATCTTTTCCATTTTGCTTCCGATACAATGGTTGGCCTCTATTGCCGCCGCCTATTTTATTGCGCCATTGACGTGGAACGGTGAGCAAAGCAGTATTCACCCGCATCTCTGGTTTGCTGTCTTCATCGGCGGTCTGATTACTTCACTGCCTTTATATTTAACGATCTTTCGTCCCGGTGCGACGCTCACGCGCTACATTGTTGCCGTCAGCCAAATGTTGATGTCAGGAGTTTTAATTCATATTACGGGCGGACGCGTGGAAACTCATTTTCATATCTTCGGATCGCTGGCTTTTCTATCCTGCTACCGCGATTGGCGAGTTCTTGTTCCGGCAACCCTCATCACGGCGGCCGACCATTTACTTCGCGGATGGCTTTATCCGTATTCAATGTACGGCATTTTAACGGGCGGTGAATGGCGTTGGGTTGAACACGCCGGATGGGTTATTTTTACCGACATCTTTTTGATTATTTCGTGCCGTGACAGTGTGCGGGAAATGTGGAAAATCGCCAATCGCAATGCACTGCTCGAATCAAGCGAGGAACGTTACCGGACAGTTATTGAGCAAATGACCGAAAGCATCTTTTTGCTTGATCCGGAAAGTTTTCGCGTGATTGAATGTAACCAAGCTTTTGTTCGATTGGTTGGTTGCGAAAGCATCGAAGAAGCCAAAGAATTAAAGGCTTTTGATTTTGACAAAGGTAATCCTGATGAAATCAGACAGATGACAAAAGTTCTGCGAGAAAAAGAGGAATCTGTCTCCGCCGTTCGTCAATATCTCCGGCCCGACGGGACTTCTATTTATGTTGAAATTACCGGACGATTTATTTCTTACAACAACACAAACGCATTATGCTTCAATGCCCGCGATATTACCAAACGTAAGCAGAATGAAGTTGAACTGAAACGACTTGCACTAGTCGCGGAAAAAACTCAAAACGCAGTTATTATTACTGACCCGGAGGGCAAAATTCAATGGGTTAACGAAGGTTTTACACGACTTACAGATTATGAGTTCACCGAAGTAGTCGGTAAAAGCCCTGGTAAACTTCTACAAGGCGAGAAAACATGTCTTGAGACAGTTCTTGAGATACGTCAGGCGATTGCCAAACAAAAACCCTTTGAAGGAGAGATTTACAATTACCGAAAAGATGGAAACGGCTATTGGCTTTCACTTTCGATAATGCCGATTAACAGCAAAAGTGGTGAATTGAAAGGATTCATTGCCGTTGAAATGGATATTAGCGAACGGAAAGAAATGGAAGAAAAACTGCTTCACGTCCACGACGAACTTGAATTGCGAATCAGCGAACGAACCGCTCAACTGGTCAGTGCCAATGAAACGATGCAAAACGAAGTGAATGAGCGAAAACGGGCGGAAATTGAACTTAGTGAATCAAAAGAGTTTGTCCATGCCGTCATTGATAATGTGCCGAATCTGATTTTTGTGAAAGACATCAGAGGCAAATTTGTCCTGGTCAACCAGGCGTTAGCCGACATTTTCGATACAACTCCGGCAAAACTGGTCGGGAAAACCGATGCTGATTTCAGTCATAATCCTGAGGAAGCCGCAAAATTCACCGAGGAAGACATCAAAACACTGCAAAATTTTGAAGAGAAATTTATTCCCGAAGAAAAGCACACCGACATCAATGGAAATGTTCATTGGTATCACACGATGAAACGCTCGATGGCTTTGGGCAAGCACGGAAAAAGATACTTGGTCGGGGTCGCGACCGACCTGACCGAACGGAAAATTATGGAAAGTCAGCTTCGTCATTCGCAAAAAATGGAATCAATCGGACAGCTGGCCGCCGGAATTGCCCACGAAATAAATACGCCGACGCAGTATGTCGGCGACAATACGAGATTTATCGGCGATGCCTTTGATGACCTCAAGGCGGTACTCAAAAAATATGACGAACTTTATAAAATGGTCAGCACCGGAGAAATTGATCAGGAAATATTAACCGAAGTCGGAATTGAAATTGAAAAAGCCGATCTTGAATATCTCAGTGAAGAAGTTCCGAATGCAATTAAACAATCGCTCGAAGGAGTTTCCCGGATTGCCAAAATTGTTCAATCAATGAAAGACTTTGCCCATCCCGGAACAACTGAGAAAAAAGCTGCTGACCTGAACCGGGCAATCGAAAGCACTATTACGGTGGCGCGTAATGAATGGAAATATGTGGCTGACATAGAAACGAATTTTGACCAGACTTTGCCGAATGTTCCGTGTTTGCTCGGTGAAATTAATCAGGTGTTTTTGAATATGGTGATAAACGCCTCTCACGCGATTTCAGATGTCGTTGGCGACGGCTCACAGGGGAAAGGAAAAATCACGATTACGACGACAAAAGTTAATGATGAGTGGGCTGAAATTCGTATCGGGGACACCGGAACGGGAATTCCGCTGGATGCGCAACCGCGAATTTTCGATCCGTTCTTTACCACCAAAGAGGTTGGCAAAGGAACCGGGCAAGGTTTGGCAATTTCGCATACTGTGGTGGTCGAAAAACACAACGGTCAACTGGATTTTGAGAGCGAACCGGGAATGGGAACAACTTTTATCATTCGGCTGCCGCTCGCCGAAACCTCACATTCAATTGAAAAAGGATAAGAAAGAAATGATTAATATTTTATTTGTTGACGATGAACCGAATATTCTTGAAGGCTTGCAGCGAATGCTCAGGTCAATGCGCAACGATTGGCAAATGTCCTTCGCCCTCGGCGGCATCGAAGCCCTCGCGATGCTCAAAGAAAAAAGCATTGATGTGGTTGTTTCCGATATGAAAATGCCGGGAATAGACGGCGCAAAACTCTTGACCGAGGTCAGAGAACATTACCCGCACATTGTCAGAATAATCCTTTCCGGTTATTCGGAAAAAGAAATGATCATGCGGTCTCTCGGAATCACACATCAATATTTATCAAAGCCGTGCGACCCTGAAATCTTGAAGGCCACGGTCAAAAGAGTTTGTGCTTTGCGGGATTTGTTGTCCGATGAAAATCTGCGTTCGCTGGTTTCGCAAATGCCAATGATTCCTAGTTTGCCGACTCTCTATAACGAATTAATTGATGAACTTGCCAAGACAGAGCCGTCGAGCAGAAAAGTCGGCGAAATTGTCAAAAAAGATATTGGAATGACGGTGAAAATTCTCCAGATCGTCAATTCCGCTTTCTTCGGACTGCGGCGGCGCATTTCAGATTCAAATGAAGCAGTCGAATTTCTCGGTCTTGACACGATCAGTTCGCTCACTCTCGGACTTGGAGTTATTTCACAGTTTGAATCATCCGAGACTGCAATAGTTTTGCTCGCCAAACTATGGGAACACAGTATTGCGGTCGGAATTTTAGCAAATAAAATTGCCCGCTTCGAAAATCCGGCAGTTGCGATGGATGCTTTCACCGCCGGACTCTTACACGATATTGGCGAAGTAGTACTGGCAGTTAATCTGCCCCAGCAATTTGCGCAGGTAAATGAGTTTGTTGACAATGAAAACATTTCGAGGATTGAAGCCGAAAAACGGGTGTTCGAAGCAAATCACGCGGAAGTTGGTGCCTATTTACTCGGTTTATGGGGATTGCCGACGCAGGTTGTCGAAGCGGTCGCTTTTCATCACACGCCAAGCGAATCGGGCTCAACAGATTCTTTTACTGCCTTGACGGCGGTTCACGTGGCAAATGCGCTGCATCATTTTACAAAATCGGACGATTCTAAAACAAAACAAATATACCTGGATACCGAATACCTGGCAAAACTCGGTTTGCTGGAGAAAATACCTGTTTGGCAGGAAAAATTTGCCGAGTTTATCACGACAACAAACTAATATTTTTCAAATAATTATTAAGAAAGGTGGATCAAATGAACAATAAAATACTATGCGTTGACGACGACCCGAATATCTTGCAAGGCTATAAACGGGCACTCCGAAAGGATTTCGACATTACGATTGCCGAAGGCGGCGAAGAAGGACTGGCGACGATAAAAAGTGAGGGTGATTTTGCTTTAATTGTTTCGGATATGCGAATGCCCGGAATGGATGGCGTGCAGTTCCTGAGCCGGGTTAAAGAAGTTGCGCCGCAAACGGTGAGAGTTATGCTGACCGGGAATTCCGATCAGCAAACAGCAATGGATGCTGTCAACGAAGGCAACATTTTCCGTTTTCTGACAAAACCTTGCCCGCCTGAAATTCTGGCAATGACGCTCAATGCCGGTTTGGAACAATATCGGCTGATCACGGCGGAAAAACAACTTCTTGAGCAAACCTTAAACAAAGGTTTGCAGGTTTTGGTTGACATTCTTGCACTAGTCAACCCGACGGCTTTCAGCCGTTCAAACCGGGTTAAAAAACTCGCCCGCGAGATTGCCGACAATCTTGGAGTCAGTAATTCCTGGCAAGTCGAATTTGCGGCGATGCTTTCTCAAATCGGGTGTGTCACGGTGCCCGAGGAAATTTTGCAAAAAATATCATCCGGCACCGCGCTCTCGGAAAAAGAAGCGAGTATGTATCACCAGCATCCGCAAATCGGTCATGATTTGATTGCGCGGATTCCGCGAATGGAAGTTGTGGCGGAAATTATTGCCAATCAAAACAAACGTATCAACGACGAAATTGTCTCGAAATTACCGGCAAACGACGCTGTTACGCTGAATTTTGGTGCAAGAATTCTCAAAGTCGTATTTGATTATGACAAATTGCTTCAGACGGGTAATCTGCCGCGAAGTGCCTGTCACGATTTAGCCGACCGCACAGGTTGGTATGATCCGATTGTTTTAAATAATCTCAAGGAAATTATCGAGCAACAAGTTGATGAATTAGTAACTTTGGAAGTATTTGTGACTGATTTAAAACCCGGAATGATTTTGGACAAACCCTTATATTCCACCCGTGATTCATTACTTTTGTCAGCGGGACAAGAAATAACCTTATCTTTGATTTTGCGGCTGATAAATTTTGCGGAAGCGGGTTTTATTACCGATAAAATACAAGTAAATGCTCCGGTTGGAAGTTAAAATGAAAAGAAAATCTGCGTTCATAGTAATTCTGATCTGGGCGATTGCCATCGGAATTGGAACGGTTTGGATCACGGATTATTCGACGCGGCCGGGCCGGGCCGCCAACTCACCTTCCGGTTTGCCGTCCGGATATTTGAGCGAAAACCCGGCAAAACTCCCAAAATTATTGGTTTTCTTGCATCCGTATTGTCCGTGCAGCCGCGCTACTTTGACCGAACTTAACCGGTTGGTTGAAAAAAATAAGGATTTGGTTGAGGTCAGTGTTTTTATTTATCAACCGTCAGACCAATCGCCGGAATGGAGCAAGTCAGACCTTTGGCAAACGGCAGAAGAAATTCCGAATGTCAAGTTATCGGCAATCAGTGAAGCGGAGCTGCAGAAATTTGGGGCGATCACATCAGGGCAAACTTTGCTTTATGATGCGGATGGACTTTTGGTGTTT
>JBDTZT010000724.1:0-2752 GCA_040005005.1 Actinomycetota bacterium | reverse complement strand
CCGGCGGGAAAAAGGGCGACAAAAACGTCTTATAAATGCCCAAAAGATCTAAAACCAAAAACTTCATTCTAAAATGAGTTTGCCGCTGCAAGAAATAAATTTGCCCCCGAATTACGCGAATAAAAACGAATAAGAATTTTCTTCTATTCGCGCCCATTCGCGTTATTCGCGGGCAGATTTTCTTCGCGTCCGACCCGAGCCGCAATTGCTCTAAATTCAGTCAGCGGTATTTCGAGCTTTACTTTCAAAATGCTTCGCCTTGCGTTTAGGACCCAGTCCCATCTTGTGCCGATCGCATCAAGCTCGGCCCGGCTCAATCTAAAACTTTCCCGCAAAAGCCGTTTGGCACGATTGCGGTCGTGCGCCTTGCCGATGGCCTTTTTGGTAGCAGTTATTCCAACTCGATGCTTGTCACCGCTTGCGGGCAAAATGAAAACCGTCATAAAACGGCCTTCAAAACGCTTTCCGTGCTCGTAAACCCGAAGGAAATCAGCGCGTTTCAGTAAACGTGCTTCCTTCGGCAAGCCAAAGCCTAATAATGATGAACTGTTAATCTCTTGCGTCCTTTCGCCCGGCGTCGCTTGATCACGGCGCGTCCGTTCTTGGTCGCCATCCTCGCCCGAAAGCCGTGCTTTTTCGCGCGGCGGCGGTTGTTTGGTTGATAAGTTCTCTTTGGCATAATTACTGTTCATCCTCCACTCTAAAGTGAAAACCTAAAGTTTATGTAAAAAACGCGATTATGTCAAAACTGTATGATTAATTGATTGGATCGCTCGGATTCGTCGTTTGAGAATTGAGAGCTATTTCTTCGCGGTCTTGTAGTTTTTTGCCACAAAAGGGACAAAAAATTACTGCTTGGTCAAGCCAGCCTGTCCGTTGTCCAATTTGTGTATAACCAATTGTTAAAAACAAAACTTCATTCTCTTCAATTCTAAAAAACGAATTTTCCGGAACTGTCATTGCATCCTGCAAATTTTAACTCTTTTAGATTTTAGACCGAAACGGCACGCCTTCCGGTAATTTCAATCTTTCCTTCGACGATTTGTTTCAATGCTTTAACATAAAGCTCGTGTTCGTGTTCCAAAATCTTTGCCGACAAACTTTCCGCCGTATCGTCATCGGCAACTTCAACTGATTTTTGCAAAATGATCGCGCCGTGATCAAGGTCTTCATCCACAAAATGAACCGTGCAGCCCGAAACCTTAACGCCGTATTCAATCGCTTGCCGCTGCGCGTCGAGTCCGGGAAAACTTGGAAGCAAACTCGGATGAATGTTGACAATTCGATTCGGAAAGGCGCAAACAAACCCGCTCGAAAGCAGTCGCATATAACCTGCCAGACAAACCAATTCGACATTTCGTGCTTTTAGTTCTGCGATAATTTCCGTGTCGTGTTCAGCGCGTGAACGCTTCTTTCGCGCGATGACAACCGTTTCCACGCCTCGCGTCGTTGCCTTTTCCAAGCCTTCTGCGCTCGTTTTGTCGCTGATGACAACGACAACTTCAGAGCTCGGAATTTGTCCGCTCTGAACGGCTTCAACAATCGCTGTCATATTCGAGCCGCGTCCTGAAATTAAAATTCCTATTTTCATCTCAAATTAGTGTTCAAAAAATCATTTTCCGTTTGCTATAATCAAGCCGTGAGATTAATCAGCAAACCAGACAAAAGCGAATATCCCGAGTATGCGGAAATATATATAAAACTCTTGCCCGGCGACGGTTTGATATTAAAGCATTTGAAAAATAACTTTCAAATGATCAAAGATTTTATATACTCTCTGCCGGCGGAAAAACTTCTCTACGCATACGCTGAAGACAAATGGACGATCAAGGAAATTCTAGTTCATATCGTTGACGATGAACGCATTTTTGCGTATCGCGCAATGTCTTTTGCGAGAAACGAAAAACGTCCGATGCCGGGTTTTGAGCAGGACGATTACGCGAAATATTCGGGCGCCAACAAACGGGATTTAGAAAATATTTTTGAAGAATACGAAGCCGTCCGCAACGCGACAATCGCTTTATTTAACGGACTTCCCGACGAAGCATTTTTAAGAAAAGGAACCGGCAGTACGACTTTTCACAGTGCGACCGTCAGAGCTTTGGCGTATCACATCGCCGGTCACGAACAGCGGCATATAAATATTATCAAAGAAAGATACTTGTAAATTTCATGAGGGAAAATTTTTACCAAAACTTCAAATAAACATAAGATTTGGCGTCAAAAATCAGGTCAATTTGTTTTGGCGACTGCACATAATTGACGTTAATCAGCCTTTCAAATTCACCGACTTTGGATTTACCGATCTGAAAACCGGGGGCAGTTGATTCGGCAATCAGATAAGTCTTGTTTTCATAAACAAAATCGAGTTTGTTTTCATTCGTATAATTTCCCTGCGGCACGGCAACCGTAATATGCTGCGGACAATAAAGCAAAATATAATCTTCGCCGATTTGTTCAAGCAAGGACGCGAGCAAAATGGTTTTGTTACTGCAATCGCCAATCCGCGTCATCAAAACCTCGTCGGCACGTTTCAGGGTTTCACGCGGCGCGACCGCTTCCGTATAGCTGTATTCGATTTCGTTCGAGACAAAATCAACCAGCTTTTGAATCCGTTTCTCGCGGTTGTTGCCAATTGATTCATCTTTCAGTAAATCAGCCGTCAGTCTTTGCAAAGAAGGCTCGTTCGGCTTGGCGACCATTATTCCGTGATTGGCAAAAATTATCGTCCGTTCATCTTTATTATGCGGAG